>JBGSUY010000811.1:0-7785 GCA_041753195.1 Chromatiaceae bacterium | reverse complement strand
AGCCGGGCGGCCCTCGACTCCATCAATCGGGCCGCCGCCCGGGTGGGCGAGACGGCCTTCGGCGAGGCCATCCCGGACCTGGCGGAGCCGCCCCCAACCCGCCTGGGTGCCGGCTTCTGGGCCACCCTCCTGCTCCTCGCGGCCTTCTTCCCGGTCCATCTCTCCGGGAGCGAGCGGGCCAGGCTCGCGCTCCAGGTGGCGTCCCTTGGCATCCTGGGGCTCTGGCTCAACACCCTGGTCACCGAGGTGGACCTGGTTAACCTGAGCCTGGGCCATGCGGCCACCCCGACGGAAAACCCCCAGCGCTGGCTGCTGCTCGGCTTCGTGGCCCTGACCACGGTGCTGTTCGGCCAGGTGTGGTGCGGCTATCTGTGTCCCTTCGGCGCCCTGCAAGAGCTCCTCTCCCGTCTCGGCCGCCGATTGGGGTTGCGTTCCTACCCGGACCGCCCCCTGGAACAGCGGATGCGCTTCACCAAATTCCTACTGCTCGGGCTGCTCCTGATCGCCGTCTGGGTGAGCGGCGAGTCACTCTGGGCCTCCTTCAACCCCATGCAGCACGCCTTCGGTGGACGGCATTTCGGCTGGATGGGTGGCTGGATGGGCGCCCTGGTGGCCCTGGTGCTACTGGGCTCCGTGGTCTACGTGCGCTTTTGGTGCCGGTATTTCTGCCCCCTGGGGGCCCTGCTCGCCCTCGGAAACAAGCTCGCCCTGCTGCAGCGACTGGCACCCCAGCGTCGCTTCGAGCACTGCGACCTGGGGGTGCGGGGCGAATTCGACCTGGACTGTATCCGCTGCGGGCGCTGTTTATCCGGCTCGGACACCCAGATGCGGCGCCACGGACATCGGGCGCGCATCATCGACCCCCCGGCAGGGTCACATTGAACGCGCGGCCGGCGCCCATCGTCTAAGGTTCAAGTGTGCGCGGCTCGGCTGCGGTAACGGGTGTGATCCAGACTCTCAGACATTTCCATCGGCGCGAGCTGGGCTTCCTGGGCCTGATCGCCCTCACGGGGCTCCTAATCGCCCTGCACCTCGCCAGCGGCCTGGATCGTGTCGGGGTCCCAGGGACTGGCTGGCGTGCCATCGACCGGGCAACCCTGGAACGACGCATCGAGAGCGGGGAGCTTCGGGACCGGGAGGCCGAGTGGTTCCGGCCGGCGAGGAACAGAGAGGCCAAGGGGGGTACCCTGACTCCCGGAGGTACACCATGAGCGCCGTCACCTGCGAGCTCTGCCCGCGCGGCTGCACCATCCCCGAGGGTGCGGCGGGAGACTGCCGGGTACGGGTGAACCTGGGCGGGCGTCTGCGGGCGACCACCTTCGGGCGGCCCTCCGCCATACATATCGACCCCATGGAGAAGAAGCCCCTCTACCACTTCCACCCCGGAAGCCCCGTCTTCTCCATCGCGACCGCCGGCTGCAACCTGCACTGCTTGAACTGCCAGAACTGGCAGCTCTCCCAGCGCGGCGGCGAGGAGATGGAGGAGATCTACCGCCTGGACCCGCCGGACCTGGTCCGTGCCGCCAAGGGCGAGGGCTGCCGCAGCATCGCCTACACCTACTCGGACCCCATCGTCTTCTACGAGTACGTCCATGACAGCAGTGAGCTAGCCCACCAGGAGGGCCTCGCCAACGTCTTCATCACCGCCGCCTATATCAACCAGGGGCCCTTGCGCCGTCTGTGCCGAGTCCTGGACGCGGCCAATGCGGACCTCAAGGCCTTCGACGATGGCTTCTATCGGAGGATCAACGGCGCGACCCTGCGGCCGGTCCTCGACGCCCTGGTGACCCTCAAGGAGGAGGGGGTGTGGCTCGAGGTCACCAACCTGGTGATCCCGACCCTGAACGACGATCTGGCCTTGATCCGCCGCATGGCCCGCTGGATCCGCGACGCGCTCGGGGCGGACACGCCGCTCCATTTCAGCCGCTTCCAGCCCCAGTACCGCCTGCGCAACCTGCCCCCGACCCCGGGCGAGACCCTGGACCGGGCGCGCCGCGAGGCCCTGGACGCGGGCCTGCGTTATGTCTATGTGGGGAACGTGCTGGGGCACGAGGGGAATTCGACCTGCTGCCCCAGCGACGGGACCTTGCTGATCCGGCGCGTGGGGTTCCTGATCGCCGAGAACCGACTGACGGCGGATGGCCGCTGTCCGACCTGCAATCAAGTGATTCCGGGGGTGTGGCAATGAAGACCGCGACCGAGCACGAAACCACCGCGATGAAGCAGCGCCGACACCTGCTCAAGGTGCTGGGCGGACTGGGAATCCTGGGCCTCGCCTGGCCCGGGGCCTCCCGTCCCGCGCAGCGGCACCGGATGATGAACCTCAAGGAGGCGGACTTCTACCGTCCCCACGACCTCGCCGGCTGAGGCACGGCGGACATGACGCGCCGAAGCGAGGGGGCGGCCCTGGCGCTGCTGTGTACCCTGGGTCTCTGGGTCTTGCCGGGAGGTGCCCAAGACCAGGTGCGGCCGAGTGCCCTCGCCGGCACCTGGTATCCGGGGGATCCGCGGGTCTTGGCAGACACGGTGGATGGACTCCTGGACGGGTCCGAGGCCGCCGCTCCCCAGGGGACCATTCGCGCCCTGGTCGTCCCCCACGCGGGCTATCGCTACAGCGGCCGCACCGCGGCCGCCGCCTTTTCCCTGGTGCGCGGCAAGACCTACCGGCGGGTGCTCGTGCTCGCCCCCTCCCACCACGGCGACTTCCCTGGCCTCTCCATCGCGGACGTAGACGCCTACACGACGCCCCTGGGCCAGGTCCAGTTAGACGGGGAAGCGGTAGCCCGGCTCCGCCAGTCTCCCCTTGTACGTGCGGACCCCAGGGCCCACGAGCCGGAGCACGCCATCGAGATCGAGCTGCCGTTCCTGCAGCGGGCGCTGGAGCCCGGCTGGGGGCTAGTGCCGATCCTGGTGGGCCGACTCGACCCTGCGGAGTACCCAGTGGTGGCGGGGCTGCTGCGCCCGTTGATGGACGATAAGACCCTGGTGGTGGTCTCCAGCGACTTCACCCACTACGGGGCCCGCTTCGGCTTCCAGCCCTTCCCGCCGGATGCCGAGGTGCCAGGGCGGATCCGCGCCCTGGACGACGGGGCCATCGAGCGCATCCTCGCCCGGGACGGTCCTGGGCTCCTGGAGTACCAGTCCCAGACTGGGATCACCATCTGCGGCTATCGACCCCTGGCCCTGCTGCTCCACCTGCTGCCGCCGGATGCGCGGGTGGAGCGCGTCGCCTATGCCACCAGCGGAGACCTGACGGGTGACTGGCGCAGCTCAGTCAGCTACGCCGCCCTGGTGGTCACAGTGCCGACCGCCCGCTCGGCGACCCCTGCGGAGTCGGGCGGGGAGACCACCCAGGGGACACTGTCGGGGTCGGACCTCGCGCGGCTGCATCGCATCGCTGCCCTCGGGGTCAAGGCCGCGGTGCTCGGCCAGTCGCAGGCCCTGGAGACCGAGATCGCGGAGGTCCAGGCCGGAGTTCCGCCGGCCCTCGAGGCCCCCGCCGGCGCCTTCGTCACCCTGTGGAGCAAGGGGAGCCTGCGGGGTTGCGTCGGTCATGTGGCGAACGACCTGCCGCTCTATCAGGCGGTCCTGCAGAGTGGCTACCAGGCCGCCCGCAGGGATCACCGCTTCCAGCCGGTGGCCCCCGAAGAGCTCGCCGACCTGGAGTTGGAGATCAACGTCCTATCGGTGCCGGAGCCGATCGAAGCCCTCGACGCATTCCGCCTCGGCGAGCACGGCATCACGCTACGCAAGGGAGACCATTATGGCCTCTACCTGCCCGAGGTAGCCCCGCAGATGGGCTGGGACCGGGACACCACCCTCTCCCAGCTCGCCCTGAAGGCGGGCCTGCCTGCGGATGCCTGGCGCGAGGGGGCAGCCTTCGACGTCTTTACGACCATCCACTACCGGGGGCCCGTCCCATTGGATCCTCCCGGGCAGGGAGGAGACTCGACGCCGGATGCGGATCAGGCGCTGACACACCGATAGCGCGACCTATAGCGCGCACCCCAAGCGGGAGGCGCGGCCCGTCCAGTTGCTGGTCAGGGCATGAAGGGCATCATGTTGCCCATGGGCCGGGCGAACTGGCCCACATTCTCGCGCATCACCGCCACGCTGCCGGTCATGTTGTGCACCCGCTGGTCGATGATGACCATGCCGCGGGCCACCAGGTCCATGCTCTGCTGGATGTTGGCGGTGTCCGCGGTGATGGCGCTCATGTTGGCGCGAACGCTCGGCAGGGTCTGGGAGAGCGAGTCCATATGGGCGTTGATGGACTCCATGTGCGCGGTGTGCCGGTCGAAGGCCTCCATCTTTCCGGCGATGACCGACATGTCCCCATCCACGTCCCGCAGGTGGGTGTACATGGCCTCCATGTTGTCCACGATCCCGTCCAGGTCGTTGTAGAGGATGCGCACGTAGTAGACGTTGAAGACCGCCAGGATCACCAACAGCAGGGAAATCCCGAGGATCACCGCGTCGGTGATACGGAAGTGCCGGTAGCGCTCGTCGAGGTGGAGCTGAGTCTCGCGACCGAGTCGCGCGATCACCTCCACCACGGCACGGCGCGGGTCCTCAGCCATGACAGTCCTCCTCTAAGGCGATTGCCGGAGAATCATGTACCAGATCGCGAAGGATTTTCGTCTGCCTTCAAGGAGCGCCGACAGGAGCATAGCCGGGCTATGTGACGGTCGGCGCGACGCGGAAGGCGGGCGAAAAGACGAGCGAGATGGTGCATGGATTGATAGAAATCGCCTAAGGAAAGGGAAACATCTTGTTCATGGTGCGCGCCGGCTTGGACATCCGGATCATCTCCTGACCCATGATGCGCACCTCGTTGTTCATGACCTCGATGCTCCCGGTCATGTTCCCCACACTGTTGCGCACCCCAGCCACGTGGGCGTTGATACCCTGGACGCTCGCGCGCATCCGCGTCATGTCAGCGGCGATCCCGGTCATCTCCTGGTCCATGGTGCCAGTCTGCCGGGCCATCGGCTCCATCAGGGCGGCGCGACTCTCCATGGAGGCCATGAGGCCCCGGATCTCGTGCATTTGCAGAGACACGTGCGAGAAGTGGGCGTTCATGTTGGACACCACGCCCGAGATGCGATTGATCTGGGAGCTGAGCGTCAGGAGCAGGACCAGGATCGAGAGGGCGATGGCGCCCAGGATGATAATGCCCGCCTGGATGCTGTAGTTCAGGCGATCCCCCAGCCGGTTCTTGATGTCGATCTGGCTGAGGATGATGCCCTCGAAGGAGCTCAGAGCCCGCCGAAACTGCTGCTGGAGCCGGGCCTCCTCATCGGTGGGCCGCGCCTCCGCTTGCTCTTCCGCCATGGGTAATGCCTGTCCTCAGGGTGACTGCCGTGCCTTATCGTGGTGCAGGGTCACTTTCCGCCCAGGGCTCGCGGATGTAAAGGGGGGTAGCGCCGCGGTCATGTAACGGCGCGCTACCAGGGCAGAGTCCCAGGGATAAGCCTGGAGGGCGAGCTCGTCTTGGGTCAACCTTCTTTGTTCCGCCAGCCGGACATCTCGTTGTTCCGCGGCGTTTCAGAGTTTCACATGCCGACCCCCATGCTCCGCGAGCCAGGTCTTGCGCTGCTCGTACTCCGGAAGCGCCCGCGCCACCCGGAGCCAGAACTCCGGCGTGTGGTTGGGCTCGGCGAGGTGGGCCAGCTCATGGACGATCACGTAGTCCACCACGCTGGTCGGCAGGGTGATCGAGGCCCAGTGGAAGTTGACGGCACGGGCCTGACCGCAGGATCCCCAGCGGAAGCCGAGGTCGCGAACCTCGACCCCCTTCGGCGTGACGCCCATCCGCGAGGCCCACCCCTTCACCCGCCGTCGCAGCCAGACCCTGGCGTACTCGGAATACCAGTGCACGAATTGCTCACGACCCTGCGGCGCGAGTGAGCGCAACAGCCGGAAGCGGCCCGCCTCCAGCTTGAGCGGTGCGTCCTGGTCGTCAACCAGAAGTAGCCGGTAGCTGCGCCCGAGATACGGAAAGCCCTCCCCGCTGACAAACTCCTTCGCGTCCAGGGTCTGTTGACGGCCCTCTTTCTCGGCGATCTTGGTGTAGAGCCAGAACCGCTTCTCGCGCACGAAGTCGGCAATCAGCGACTGATCGGTCTCGGGCGGGGCGGAAATGATCAGCTCGCCGCCGCGGTCCAGGGTGATCTCCAGGGTCTTGCGGCGCGGGCTGCGCCGAACCTCGAAGGTCAGCTCATCGACGGCCAACAGCTCCGCCGGTGCCTCCATCAGCGCACCAGCCGCTGATGGTTGGCCTTCGCCAGCTCCATCAGCTTGTCCGCCATCGCGTCCAACCGCCCGAAGGGCAGCACGTCGGCGTCGTCCAGGGTCTGGAAGATCCAGCTCCGCAGCCCCTCCCGTGCATGGGCCCGCTGCCAGAAGCCGACCAGCGCGATCTCCTGGCGGATGTGATCAACCAGCTCGACGACCAGCTCGCGGAGCCGGGCCCTGGCCTCGGCCTCCCCCGCCGCATCTCTGACCGACTCCCCAAGCAGCGAGTCCAGGAAGGCCTGGGTCTCGGGGTCGAGGCCGGTACTGTCGTCGCGCTGGCGGCCCTGCCTGGCCTCCTGGGCCAGCTTCCTTAGCGCCTCGGCCAGGTCATCCCAGCGACCCTCGAGCTCCTCGAGGATGCCCTTCACGCGCTCGGAGAGCTTCTCGTAGTACGCCGGGTCCTCGTCGAGGTGCTTGCGGATGTGGTAGCGCAGGGCGTGCTCCATAGATCTCGCGCAACGCCTCCTTGATGCGGAACGCCCGGTGGGTCTTGAGGTTCAGGCGCTTGAGATCGGTGTAGTGGAGGATCTGGCGGGGGGTCCAGTCGCGTTTGTCCTTGAGCCACAGGTAGCGGCTGCGTTTGAGGCTGGGGGTGGACTTGACCTCCTGGCGACGGACTTCATCGACGGCGGTGTTGACCAGTTGGATCACGTGGAACTTATCGAAGGTGACCTCCGCCCAGGGCAGGTGCTCGGCGATCCCGGCGCGGTAGCTGGCGGACATGTCGATGCACACCGCGCGGACGTTCTCGGCACAGCCCCCGTGGGCTTCCAGGTCGTCGGCGAACTGCGCCACCACCGCGGCCTTGCGCCCTTCACAGCCAAACAGCAGGCGCCCCGCGTCCAGATCGTGAAAGAGACTGATGTAGGCGTGCCCGCGCCGTGCCGCGGTCTCATCCAAGCCAACCGCGGTGACGGCCGAGAAGTCCTCCTGGGCGCGCGCCTGATCCACGTAATAGTCGAGGGTGCGCCAGATGCGCATGTCACTGACGGCAAGCAACTGCGCCACCTGGCGCACCGTCATGGCCCGGCACAGGGTGACGACCAACGCCTCCATCAAGAGGGTGAAGCCGCTGGTGGGGCGCGCCCAGGGCAGCGGAACCTGCGTGGTCTTGCCACAGGCGCCGCAGCGCACCCGTGGCACCTTGGCGTGGAGGTAAGCCTGAAACTGGAAGAAATTGAGGTGACGCCACTCCCGCTCCAGGGTGTCATGCACCGGCTGGTGCTCCGCCCCGCAGTGGGGACAGGCAACGCGCGTCCCCGGCGTGAAGGCGACCTCCAAATCGATCCGTCCTGCCTTGGGGTCGAAGCGCACATCGGCCACCTGCCAGGGCGCTGCCAAGCCCAGGGCCGCGCTGAACAACGACAATTGATTCATCCCGAGCACCTCCCCCGATGGACGCAGCCGCCGGGGTGCCGCGGGCCTCGCGCGGGCGGACTCCGTGGGGACAAAGCGTGCATGTCGCACGCGAGCGTGGGGACAAGCCGG
>JBGSUY010000810.1:0-3292 GCA_041753195.1 Chromatiaceae bacterium | reverse complement strand
TCGTGCTGATCGCGCCGCTGGTGCCCTATGCGGCGGCCTATTTCGGCCCCGGCAATGTCCCGAATCCCGGCGCCGACCTCTGGAACGAGGTGAGGCAACGGACCGGCCCCGCCAACGCCACCACCCAGGCGGGCGGGGTCGAGGCCGAGGTGCTCATCAACCCCATGGGCGATCAGTGGCGGGAGTTTCGGGCCGAGATCCTGGTTCCGGCCGGCGCTGGGCTGCTGCTCGGCACCCTCGCCCTCCTCGCACTCTTCCGCCTCCTGCGGGGCAGGATCCCCCTGGAGGAGGGGCGGTCGGGCCAGCTGGTGCCGAGGTTCTCGGTAAACCAGCGCGTCGTCCACTGGTTCGCCGCCATCCTGTTCGTCTTCCTCGCCTTGACCGGACTGATCCTGCTCTACGGCCGCTACGTGCTGATCCCACTGCTCGGGCCCGAGGGCTTCGCGGCGACCGCCTCCGCGGCGAAGGAGGGGCACAACCTCTTCGGGCCCATGTTCCCCTTCGCCGTGCTCGCCATGCTCGTGCTGTTCTTGCGCGGCAACGGCTTCAAGTGGATCGATGTCCAGTGGTTCTTCAAGGCAGGTGGGTTAGTGAAAGGCCACCCCGCCAGCTCGGGCTATTACAACGGCGGGCAGAAGAGCTGGTTCTGGCTGGTAGTCCTGTTCGGCATCGCCATCTCGGTGTCCGGGCTGATCCTCGATTTCGGCGTGCTCGGGCAGGGGCGTGAGGTGATGGCCTGGGCCCACGTGGTGCACGGCGCCGTGGCCATCGTTTTCATCGCCGCGTCGCTCGGCCACATCTACATCGGCACCATCGGCATGGAGGGCGCCTTCGAGTCCATGTCCAACGGCTACGTCGACGCGAACTGGGCGCGCGAGCACCACGACCTCTGGCTGGCCGAGATGGAGGCCGCGGGCCTGGTGGGCGTCGAGCCCAACGCGCTCGAAGAGGTCAAGCGACACGACACGATCGACTTCAAGGGCTTCGGCTCGCCGGGCAGAAAAGCCGTGGAGGGTTGACGCGATGTTCCTCGAATTCGTCGAAGGGCCACTCTGGTATTTCTCGGTCGTTGTCTTCGTGGTCGGCGTGCTGTTGCGACTGGTGGACATTGCCCGTCAGCCCCTGCGGGCGGATCTGGCGCCGGCGCGCGGCAGCGGCATGCCCGGGGCCCTGCGCACCATCGTCACACGCTCCTGGACGGCGGAGGGCTTCAGCCGGGGTGCCACCTTCCACCTGGTGGCAGGTTACATGTTCCACATTGGGCTCTTCGTCCTTTTGATCTTCGCTGCCCCCCACGTGATGTTCATCGAGGAGCGGATCCTGGGCTTCGGCTGGACGCCCGCGCCCCATTGGCTCTTCATGGTCGCGAGCGACCTTGCATTCGCCGGGATCCTGCTGCTTTGGCTGCGCCGTCTCATGCACCCGGTGATGCGCAAGATCTCGACCTTCGACGACCACGCCGCGGCGATCCTGACCTTCGTGGTCATGCTCACCGGCTGCCTGGCCCTGCTCAAGAGCCACGACAGCCTGCGCGCCATTCACATGCTCACCGTGTGCCTGCTGATGATCTATTTCCCGTTCAGCCGGCTCATGCACGCATTCACCTTTCCGATCAGCCGCGCCTACACGGGGGCCGCCATGGCCCGCAAGGGCGTGAGCGCCTGAGGGGACCTTCGCCATGATGCCCACCGTACAGACGGAGCACGACTTTCCACGTGGCATCGAGGTGCTGCGCACGCAGATCGACAAGAAGATCGCGGCCTACTTCTCGAGCTGCGTGCACTGCGGGCTCTGCGCCGAGGCCTGCCTCTTCTACACGGAGACGGGCGACGCACGCTTCACGCCGATCTACAAGGTCGAGCCCATGCGCCGCCTCTGGCAGCGCGAGCAGACCTTCTGGGGCAAGCTCGCCGCGGGGCTCGGCATGCTGCCGGAGGTGACCGAGGACGACTTCGCCGAATGGCAGGAGATGACCTACGACAGCTGCACCCTATGCGGGCGCTGCTCCATGGTCTGCCCGGTCGGCAACGACATCACCTACATGATCCGCAAGCAGCGCGAGGCCTTCGCGGCGGCCGGGTACTCCCCCGAGGGCCTGCAGGGGGCGAGCCAGCGGGCCCTGGAGATCGGCAGCCCTATGGGGCTCACGATTAAGGCGCTGTCCGCGCAGATCGCGCACGTCGAGGAGAAGACGGGCCTCGAGATCCCGATGGACAAGAAGGGCGCCGACTACATGCCCCTCCTATCATCCATGGAGGTAATCAACTTCCCCGAGTACATCGAAAGCCTCGCGCGAATCTTCGACGCCGCCGGCGTGAGCTGGACCTTCTCGCGCAAGGCCTTCGAGGCCACCAACAGCGGGATCCAGATCGGCGACTCCAAGATCGCCGCCGAGCTCGTCAGCCGGGTCGTCAACGCGGCCGAGGAGCTGGGCGTCCAGTACGTGATCAGCCCCGAATGCGGCCACGCCTTCACAGCAATCCGCTGGGACGGCCCGAACCTGATTGGGCGTCCCTACAAGTTCCAGGTGGTGCACATCCTTGAGCTCCTCGACCAGCTGCGCGCCGAGGGTCGACTGCGCACCGAGGGGGTGGAGACCGAGCGCCTGACCTTCCACGACCCCTGCCAGATCGCGCGGCGCGGCGGCGTCATAGACCCGCCGCGCAACCTCCTGCGCATGGTGGCGCCCGACTACGTGGAGATGGGCGACCACGGAAAGATGAACTGGTGCTGCGGCGGCGGTGGCGGCGTCAGCGCCAACGAAGGCGCGGAGGAGTTGCGGCTTAAGGCATTCAAGCGAAAGAAGCGCCAGTTGGAGGAGCTAAAGGTCCAGGGCCTGGTGACGGCCTGCGCCAACTGCCGGATCGTGATCGAGGAGGGCCTGGAGCATTACGAGATGGACATCCCCGTGATGGGACTCACCGAGCTGCTGGCCGAGCATCTGGTGACTGCCGAGGTTCCAGCACCCGCCAAGCCGCCGGCCCGCGACTGACAACGGCGCCATCCTGCGGGCAGATCCGCCCTGGTCCACGGCCGTCGGGACGTTTTCAGTCCCGGAATGCGGTTCTCAACCGATCCAGGTTCGTGTCGGAGAGCAGGTGGATGTGGACCCGCAGTACCCAGGCGTACTGAGCAAAGGCGCGTTCACGATGCCCGTTTCGCTCAGGGCCCCAGCGTCGTCGAATCCCCAGCGCGCCTGGGCCGCGCGCACCTGATCGGCGAAGGGGCCGCCGCCGGGCACCAGGACCAGGTCCGACCGCCCGAGAAGGTCCAGAAGGCATCGCCCTTGGAC
>JBGSUY010000809.1:0-1919 GCA_041753195.1 Chromatiaceae bacterium | reverse complement strand
GGCCGAGGAGGTGGTCGCCGGCCTCTATGCCGCGGGTGAGTGCGCCTGCGCCTCGGTGCACGGAGCAAACCGGTTGGGGGGCAACTCGCTCCTGGACATCCTGGTCTTCGGCCGACTCGCGGGCAAGGACATCATCGACTTCGTGCGCGAGAACCCCTATCAGCGCAGCGCGGACCCGGCGAGCCTGGAGGCGGCCATGGCCCGGCTCACCCGCTGGGACCAGCGGGGCGACGGCATCCCGGCCCACCAACTCCGCGCCGAGTTCCGGAAGTGCATGGAGGACCACGCGGGGGTCTTCCGCACCGAGGACGTCATGGGTGAGGGCTACCAGAGGCTTTGTGAGCTTCGAGACCGGCTCGCCGACACGCGCCTGACGGACCATTCCCGGGTCTTCAACACCGCCCGCATCGAGGCCCTGGAGCTGGAAAACCTGGTGGACGTGGGACTCTCCATCGCCGTCTCGGCGCTCCACCGAAAGGAGAGCCGCGGCGCCCACTCCAGACCCGATTACCCCAAGCGCGACGACGTCAACTGGATGAAGCACAGCCTCTACTTCAAGGAGGGTGACCGCATGGATTACAAGCCGGTGCGGACCAAACCCCTGACGGTGGAGAGCTTTCCGCCGAAAGAGAGGGTGTATTGAGGAAGTGGCAAGTGGCGAGGGCCGAGTTGCGAGGCATGCCGTTGGGTCCTCGCCACTCGCTACTCGCCACTTGCCTCCCGCTGGAATGCCCTCGCCGACAGCAAAGACGTCAGCAAACCGCCTGAAACCCAGCAGAAACCACCCATGAAAATCAGCGTCTACCGCTACAACCCCGACTCCGGCGAGAAGCCGCGCATGCAGGCCTTCGAGGTGCGGCCCTTCCAGGGCATGATGCTGCGCGACGCCCTGCTGGAGATCAAACGGCAGGACGAGTCCTTCGCGTTCCGCCACTCCTGCGGCGAGGGTGTCTGCGGGTCCGATGGGGTCAATGTCAACGGCCAGAACCGGCTCGCCTGCATCACCCCCATCACCGAGCTCAAGAAGCCCATCGAGGTGCGCCCCTTCCCGGGCCGCCCGGTGATCCGGGACCTGGTGGTGGACATGACCCAGTTCTACGAGCAGTACCGGGCAGTCAAGCCCTACCTGGTGCGCGAGGACCCCCTGCCGGAGCAGGAGATCCTTCAGTCCCCCGAGGAACGGGACCGCCTCGACGGGCTCTACGAGTGCATCCTGTGCGGCTGCTGCTCTACCGCCTGCCCCTCCTTCTGGTGGAACCCCGAGAAGTTCCACGGCCCCGCCGCCCTGCTCCAGGCCTGGCGCTTCCTCGCCGACACCCGGGACCAGGCCACCGAGGAGCGCCTCGACGCCCTGGAGGGCCCCTACAAGCTCTTCCGCTGCCACACCATCATGAACTGCGTTGAGGTCTGCCCCAAGGGGTTGAACCCCACCCGCGCCATCGGGCGCATCAAGGAGTTGATGTTGGAGAAAGGGATCTAGGGCCGAGGAAACGTCACATGACAGAGTCGAGCGAGGCAGAAATTCGACGGCTGCGCTGGCAGTGCCGGCGGGGCATGCTGGAGCTCGATCACCTGCTGCGGCGCTTCCTGGATCTCGGCTATTCAGACCTGGACTCCGAACGCCAGGGGGAATTCGCGGCGCTGCTGCGCGAACAGGACCAGCACCTGAGCGATTGGCTCATGGGCCGAGACGACCCCGAGAACGCCCAAGTCGCCGCCCTGGTGCGGCATATCGTCGCCGTGGCCGGGGAACCTGAGCGGCACCGCTCGACCCCCGATAGCCGCTGACGGGTGCGGCTTCTTTGTCCTCGCACCGCGATCGACCACCACTGCTGATCGAGCCCGGGTTCTCGCGCAGGCTCGCCGCCTTCGTTCTGCTGACCCATGCCGCCGCCGGCGCCGCAGTCCTGGCCCTGCCC
>JBGSUY010000808.1:0-4999 GCA_041753195.1 Chromatiaceae bacterium | reverse complement strand
CGAGGTCGTAGGCGAAATAGCCGACCGCACCACCGCTGAAGGGCAGCCCCTCGATGCCAGGCCGGACCGGGCCGAGCGCCTCCTGCAGCAGGGCGAAGGGATCCGCGAGTGAGAAGCGCATGCCCGCAGCGCTGCGGATCTCGGTCTTGAGGCCGGTGGTGATCAGCACCGCGCGCGGGTCGGCGGTCAGGATGTCGAATCGGCCCTGATCACAATGAGGCCGGCCACTATCGAGGAACACCGGCCACGCGCGTCTGACCAGCGCCTCGAACAGGGGGGCACTGTCGGGTCTGTAGGGAAGGTCCTGGGCAACCGGCACGGTCATGTCATCCTTCGGTCGTCCGCGGCGAGGCTGGCGACGGCCGCCGCCGGCGCGCAGTCTCCGATGCCCGGCCCCGAGGCCAGCACCGCCTCGAAAACCCCGCAAAGGGGACAAAGGGTCTGTTAAGCCGCTTCGCCAGGCGCCTGACGATAAAGCATCCAGCCCCCGCCCCGACCACCGGGGCCTCAGCCGAGAGCTCCCCGCGCGAGAGGATCCGCCCGCAGGCATCCGAAACGGCGCGAAGCTGCATCTCCGCAAGTAAGCCGGCCAGATGGCGCCAAGCCGAAAGGTCCGCCGCCCCGGCGTCTAGCCCCACCATCCGGGCGACCCGTTGGGCGCTCGCGGCAATGCCCGGATCGCGACCGTCGGGGCGCGCGTGCAGGTCCGCGTGGTCTGGCAACTCGCCGGTCATGGTCACCGCGTGCCGGGCGAGCGTATCGCCGATCAGCGCCAGCACACGGTCGATACCCTGTTCCAGCCGGTCCAGCCCCTGCAACAGGGCACAGCGCACCTGTACCACGCGACACACGCGCTCGGGGCCGACGAGCTTAACCACCTTAAAGTGTGCGCCGCCGAGGTCCCAGCCGATGCAGGGGTTAGGCGACATTTGCGTACTCCAGGCAAACGTCGACGGCCTTGGCAGCCCCCGTCGCCCCGCGCCACGCGTTCCCGCCACCCATGAGATCGAGCACCAGGCCGCTGGGTTCACGCCAATCGATTCCTTCAGGCCCACGTAGTACCTGGTCAGACGGGGATTGACCTCCAGCACCTGCGGGCTGTTCGGCCCGACGATCAGATCCACCCCGACGCAACCCTGGAGCTCCGGCGGGGCCGCGGCAATAGCGCCCGCAAGGCGCTGAAAGCGGCGCCCTCCCCCGCTCAGCCCGCTGACGACGCATCCCGGCAATACGAAGGCATCATCCATCACGGCAATGCGCTGGCGGTTGACGCTGAGCAACGTCGCCGCCCGCGATCAAATGACACTCCACCGGAAGCCTCTCCGGTGAGAGTCGCGCGTCGCGGGTGATGACCACCTCGACACCGTCCAGCTCACGGAGGTCGGAGACGAGGGCGCGCAACATCAGGTCCCCTTCGTTGGCGATCGATGGCGTCAGTGCGCAACCGAGCTTCCGCCGCCGGTAATATACTCGAACACGAAGATGCGCATGGTCCACCCCCCGGCGGCGCCGGCCCGCATCCCGGGGCTCGCCGACCGCGGCCACCTGAGTGCCGTGGCCCGCGCCGACATCGCCGTCCATCACGACCTGCCGGACTCGGAGCAGATGTTACAGACCCCGATGCTCGTCTTCAAAGGGGGCGAGGTCATCGTCGAGGAGGGCAAGGTCACCCACCCGGTTCGGGGGATGACCCAGGTCGTGCGGCCGGACTACGACCCCGGTATCCCAAGTGCAAGGCGTCGAGGCGAGGAGCTCTGCTGGACCTAGCCGATCTGTCTCGGGCCTTGGATTGGCGGCCGCCCGACCGCAGTACCTGACCTGGCCCAGTCCACATCATCTGGAGACACAGCGCATGGCAGACGAAAGAGTCTACAGCAAGAACGAGATTCGCCAGCGGCTCACCTCCGAGTTGCCCCACTGGTATTTCGAGGACGGTTGGATTCGGCGCAAGTACAAGACCAGCGGCTGGAAGGGCACCCTCATGGTCATTAACGCCGTGGGGCACCTGGCGGAGGCCGCCTGGCACCACCCCGACCTGACCGCCTCCTATGCCTTCGTGATCGTCAAGCTGGCCACCCACTCGGCAAAGGGGATCACCGACAAGGACTTCCATCTCGCGCGCAAGATCGAGGAGACGATCACCTGGCGGCCTGGACCTGAGAGCGCACTCGAGGGTACCCCGGACGACCCGCGCTTCAAGTACATCAAATACGACTGATGGGCGCCCGACCGGGCACCCCGGGCAGCGCAAGGACGCGACGCGGTCCCAGGGGTCCGGATCGCTGAACGCCATACAGGGGCGAGGCACAGTGCCCCATGGGTGGAAGAGGACCCTCCGCGGAGGCTCGGCAGCGTACGGCGCCGTCGGAAGCTGAACCAGGGAGTTACGCGGGGCAGGCGCCGCGCAGGCTCCCGCATCCCGGGACCCCGCGAATCCGTATGGACTCCTTGGCATACCCGTCGCCGCGATATAGGGCACAGCGCACCCTCGCGTGCGCGGAGTCCTGGAGGTCCGAGCCTCTGCCCTCTGCCCTCTGCCCGGCGAGCTCGACGAAAATGATCGGACCCTCGCCATCCAAACCCAGTTAGAGGAAATCCTGATCACCCGGACGACCCCCGCCTTCGAAGACCTCCGGCTCGGCTTCGCGATCAATCCGCGGTGGAACCGTAGCTGCCGAAACTGCTCGGGTGCGCGCACGGGGCGGATCAGGGCGACCCCCCGCACCCAATCCTCGATCGCCATCAGCGCCGACGATGAAGGCTGAGTCCTCTTCGACGCATTGCCCGACATCCGGACCCAGATCGAGTCCTTCCCGCCCCCGAAGCGGCTGAGGCGTCCCCCAACACGGCCATCCGCGCCATCCTGCTCGTCGACGCTCAGATCGACCACACCACGGGTCTACTGATGCTCCGGGAGCACACGGAGCCCTGGGACCTCTACTGCACGGCCGCCGTCCGCGGCGGCATCCTGGAGCATCTGAGCTGGCTCTGGAAGCCGCGCAAGATCCTCATCCAGATCAACAATACAAATCCCATCCTGGACGAGGACTCCGCCGAGCGCCGGGTCCTGCAGGGCCCGGGTGTTGGGCCTCACGCTAATGCGCAATTCACCGGCACCTATTGGTCGGACTGTGCCCCCGGTGAAGGGGTGTTGGGGGTGGGCCAGAGGGGGCGAGCATTCCGCCGCAGTTTCCCACGGACACCACCGCCGGGCGAGGGAGCTATGAGTCGGGCAAAATAGGGAGACCTCAGAACAGCAGAAGGCCCGCCACGGTGGCCGCCGTGCGGGCCGGTGGCCGGTGGCCGGTGCAACGACAACAGGTTTCTCCATTTCAGGACGAAGATGAGGGCCGTCACCCGTGACCGCGCAATCCAACATTGACGGAGGTGACCCGCAGCGCGTAAACAGCATCGACCCCGTGCGTCGCTTCGCTCCGACTGTCCAGTTTCGCCTGGAACAGCCGTCCAGTTTGCGGCGGATTCAGTGTCCAGTTTGCGCTGGAATGACTGTCAAGTTTCGGCGGAATAGGCATGTAGGAGTCCTGGGTATTGTCCCGGCCCGGCTCGCGCAGGATCTGCACCGGCGTCTCGTCGATATGCACCACCCGTCCCTGGCGCAGCAGGTCTTTCAGTGCCGCGGCGACGGGCTGCAGTGGGGTCTGCAACTGGATGAGCAGCCCGGCCATCGTCGGGCGGCTGAGCTCGATGCCCTCGCGGGCAAAGATCTGCTCCTGGCGATACAGCGGCAGGGCATCGACGAATTTGCTGGTGACGATGGAGGCCAGTAGCGAGCTGTGGGCGATCGATTTGGGAATGATCTGCGCGGGACGCGGGGCAATCTTCACCCTTGTCATGGATCTCTCCCAGGGCCACCCGACACCCAATGGACGCGAGGGCGGCCTGAGCGTCCAGCCCCTCGGCCTCGCCGAGTAGCCAGCGACCGTCGGGCTGACGGGTAAAGACCTCCACGAGCGGCCGGTCTTGGCTCACCAGGGCATACTCCTCCAGACTCGGCAGCCGGCGGTAGATGGCGAGCTTCCCGCCACGGTCGTAGGCCGCGGTGGAGCGGGAGAGGACCTCGGCGATCAGGGTCAGATTGAACAGCACATCGTGCCGCTCGTCCCGGAAACGGGGGCGTCGCACAAGGCGACCAGGTCCGGATACTTGCCGGCGTTCGCGGCATCGACACGCACGCGCATGTCGCTCGGGAGCACGCGGCAGGGGCGGGTCCTTGAGCTGTGCCCGCGGCTTGCTTCCGAGGTTGAGCACGATGAGGTTGTGATTGAAAGAGGCGCCCGTCCTGGCAGACACCTCTCCATCCACATACTCATGCTTGATCTGGGTTTGCGCCCGCTCGTCGGCGAGATATTCCCCCGAATGGGTAGTGGGGCCTGTTCTTGAGCGCCATGGGCAGCCTCCGGCGAGGGTCCTCGGCGATTATGGGGCAACGGAAGTGCTTGGGTTTCCGGGCACGCGGCCGGTTTGCCGGGAGGACAGGCCCCTGATGGCCACGCGCCCCGGGCGGGTCGCTGGTGTTGCCTGGCGGGGCGCAGCGTGCGGAACATTGATTTCCGAGCCGCGTGGATGCGGAGGGCGTAGCCACCCTGTCGGGCACCGAATCCGGCGCCCCCGCTTCAGCCGAACACGCCGTGCAGGTACCAGGCCCTTGGGCCCTTGAGCTCCCGGTAGACCCAGAGACGCTCGCCCTGGGGGGTGGTGGCGAGGAAATAGTCCCGCGCCACCTCGCCATCGTCCCACCAGCCGGTATCGATGCGCTCCCGCTCGGCGCCCAGGTCCAGGGGGCCACCGAGCCAGGGCCGGCCCTGATGCTCCTCCAGGGGCCTGGGCTCCGGGAGCAGCCACAAGGGCCGCTCGGCGCGGGGGATGCCGGTGCCAGACTCCCCCGGCTCGCACCAGCGCCAGGACCGTTCGGGTCGATGGTCCGCCACCAGGGCGAGACCGCGCACCGACTCACTCCCCAGGCGGGCGCGCAGCCGAT
>JBGSUY010000807.1:0-3659 GCA_041753195.1 Chromatiaceae bacterium | reverse complement strand
CAGCGGCGCAACAAGGCGGAGCAGCGCAAGACCCTGCAGCCCCTGCGCAGCCGGCTCAAGTCCCTGGAGCAGGACCTGGAGCGTCTGGAGCGGCGCCGCAAGGAGCTGGATCACACCCTGGCCGCTCCCGAGCTCTATGCGCCCGAGGCCAAGCCCCGCCTGCTCACCCTGATGGAGGAGCAGCGGCGGGTCGGGGCCGAGCTCGGCGCGATCGAGTCTGAATGGCTGACCCTGGGGGAAGAGTTAGAACGTCTTCAGGCAGAGCTCGCGTGAGGCTGGGGCTCCCCATCTACCGCCACCCCCTGGGCACCATCGGCGCGCGCCGGATACCCATCAGGCGCATCCTGATCCCGGCGGTGGTACTGCTGGCCTATCTGGCCTGGCCCTATGTCACCCTCTGGCGGCTGGATCGGGCCCTGGCCCGGGACGACTCCGACGTCCTCGCCACCCTGGTGGACCTCGATGCCGTCCGCGACGAGATCAGACGCAAGCTGAACAAGGAGGCAGCGAGCGCCATCGGTCCCGTGTCGAATGACTTCATCGGGTGGCTGGAGCAGGGCATTCGACGCAATGGCACGGCGGCCATCGAGCACCAGGTCAGCCTCGAGTGGCTGCGCGAGCGCCTGCTCAGCCACTCGCCACCAGGCGACGGCCTGGCCGGGGCCCTGAGCCGCGCCTTTTTCGACGATCCGCTGCACTTCTCGCTTCGTATCGGTGCGCCCTCCGAGTCCCCCGTGTACGCGCGCCTCTCCTTCCGGGGGACCGGCTGGCGGGTGACGGCCCTGTCTTTCTGACCGGGGGCCCCCAAACCCCGACGTGGATCACTCCCGCCAGCACCAGGCGCGGCGATTGCTTGTAAAATCCGCGCAGTTTTCCACTCTCGGTCCCCGTGACGCGTTCATCGGAGGCCGCAATACGCCGAAGAGGCCGCGGGCCTCCCCGAGAGCCCAGGATCCAGACTTAAATCCCATCACCCGACCCCTAGGTTCCGCCATGTCGCCCTTTGCCAATCTGATCCGCAGTGAACCCAATTCGAAGTTCTTCGAGCTCCCACCTCTGGCGATGGACGCCGAGGGGATCGCAGAGGATTTCCAGCGCTACTATGCCCACACCCTGGGTCGCGACCGGGACTGCCGCTCCGCCTACTATCCCTATAAGGCACTCGCCATCACCTTGCGGGATCGGCTCATGGAGCGTTGGAAGCGTACCCGCCAGGCCCACGACGAGACGGACTGTAGGCGCACCTACTATCTGTCCCTGGAGTTCCTCATGGGGCGGACGCTGTGCAATGCCATGCTGAACCTGGGGGTCGGCAACCGCGTGGAGCAGGGCCTTTTTCAGATGGGCGTGGTGCTGGAGGAGATCTCCGCGAGTGAGCCGGACGCCGGCCTGGGTAACGGCGGCCTGGGCCGTCTCGCCGCCTGCTTCCTCGACTCCTGCGCGACCCTGCAGCTCCCCGTGAAGGGCTACGGACTGCACTACGAGTACGGGATGTTCCGCCAACTCATCGAGAACGGCTACCAGGTGGAGGAGCCGGACCACTGGCTGCGGGATGGCAACCCCTGGGAGCTGGAGCGCCCGGAATACACCCAGCGCATCCAGTTCGGCGGGCGTACCGAGTTCTACCGGGATCACGCGGGCCGCCTGGCGGTGCGCTGGGTGGACAGCCACGACGTCCTTGCGGTCCCCTACGACATCCCCATCCCCGGCTATCGCAACGACACCATCAATACGCTCCGCCTCTGGAAGGCCGCCGCCACCGACGAGTTCGACCTGGACGAGTTCAACGCCGGCAGCTATCCGGAGTCGGTGGCCCAGAAGAACGAGGCGGAGCACATCACCATGGTGCTCTACCCCAACGACGCCAGCGAGAGCGGCAAACAGCTGCGCCTGCGCCAGCAGTTCCTCCTGGCCAGCGCCAGCATCAAGGACGTGATCCGCGAATGGATCCGGCTCAACGGGCGGGACTTCAGCCGCTTCGCGGAGAAGAACTGCTTCCAGCTGAACGACACCCACCCCGCCATCTCGGTGGCGGAGCTGATGCGCCAACTGGTGGACGAGCAGCATCTGGAATGGGACGAGGCCTGGTCCATCACCACCCGCACCATGGCCTATACCAACCATACCCTGCTGCCCGAGGCCCTGGAGCGCTGGTCCGTGCACCTCTTCGAGCAGCTCCTGCCGCGGCCCCTACAGATCATCTACGAGATCAACGCCCGATTCATCGCCCAGGTGGCCAGCCGCTGGCCCGGCGACAACGAGCGCCTGCGCCGGATGTCCCTGATCGAGGAGGGGCAGGTACCCCAGGTGCGGATGGCCTACCTGGCCATCGTAGGCAGCTTCTCGGTCAACGGGGTAGCGGCACTCCACTCCAAGCTGCTGGCGGAGGGGCTGTTCCGGGACTTCTACGAGCTCTGGCCCCACAAGTTCAACAACAAGACCAACGGGGTCACGCCCCGGCGCTGGCTCGCCATGTGCAACGCGGGGCTGCGGGACCTGCTCAACGAGACCATCGGCAGCGGCTGGGTGCGGGACCTCTCCCAATTGGAGCGTCTCGCCCCCCACGCCGATGACCCCGCCTTTCGTGAGCGCTGGCACGCCATCAAGCAGGACAATAAGCGGCGCCTGGCGGAGACGGTCGCGCGCCTCTGCCACGTGGACTTCCCCATCGATACATTGTTCGACGTCCAGGTCAAGCGCATCCACGAGTACAAGCGCCAGCTTCTGAACATCCTGCACGTCATCCACCTCTACAACCGTATCAAGCGCGGCGACACCCGGGACTGGACCCCGCGCTGCGTCCTGATCGGCGGCAAGGCCGCCCCCGGCTATGCCATGGCCAAGCAGATCATCAAGCTGGTCAACAACGTGGCGCGTGTGGTCAACAGCGACCCCGAGACCGAGGGGCTACTGCGGGTGGCCTTCCTTCCCGATTACCGGGTCACGCTGATGGAGATCATCGCGCCGGGCACCGATCTCTCCGAGCAAATCTCCACCGCCGGCAAGGAGGCATCGGGAACCGGCAACATGAAGTTCATGATGAACGGGGCCCTGACCATCGGCACCCTGGACGGGGCCAACATCGAGATCCGGGAACAGGTCGGGGACGACAACTTCTTCCTCTTCGGGCTGACCGCTGCCGAGGTGGATCAGCGGCGCGGCCACTATGACCCCAATGGGATCATCGCCTCGGACCCGGCCCTGCTCCAGGTCATGAGCCTGTTGGAGTCCGGACACTTCAACCAGTTCGAGGGGGGCATCTTCGACTCGGTCATCTTCTCGATCCGCAACGCCCACGACCCCTGGATGACGGCGGCGGATTTCCGCGGCTATATCGATGCCCAGGAGCGCGCCGCCGCCGCTTACCGGGACCGGGAGCGGTGGGTACGCATGAGTATCCTCAACACCGCCCACAGCGGCCACTTCTCCTCCGACCGCACCATCGCCGAGTACAACACCGACATCTGGCGGCTGGATGCCGTGCCCCCGAGCCCCTAGCCTCGGGTTGCCAGGGGACGCGCGCCATCCCAGGGGGCAGCTCCTAGCGGCCGGTCGGGGCCAGGGGGACGAGCTGGTAGGGCGCTCCGGGCAAGTCCGGGCGGGGGACCGGGAACAGGCGGTAGGGACCGCCCCAATGGTCCGGGGATGCAGGGGGCGAT
>JBGSUY010000806.1:0-6644 GCA_041753195.1 Chromatiaceae bacterium | reverse complement strand
GGGCGGCATTCTCGATGACCGTCTCGCCGCGCGCCAGCACCGCGGCCATCAACAGATTCTCGGTGCCGGTCACGGTCACCATCTCCATCACCAGCCGGGCGCCGCGCAAGCGGTCCGCCCGGGCGCGGATGTAGCCGCCCTCGACGCTGACCTCCGCCCCCATGGCCTTGAGACCCTCGATGTGCAGATTGACCGGCCGGGCCCCGATGGCGCACCCCCCGGGGAGCGAGACGTCCGCCTGGCCGTAGCGGGCCACCAGGGGCCCTAAGACCAGGATCGAGGCACGCATGGTCTTGACCAACTCATAGGGTGCGGCGAAGCTCGACAGGGTCCGCGGCTCGCTCCTGACGCTGCCGTTTGACTGGGTGAAGCTCGCCCCCATGCGCCCAAGCAGATTCAGGGTGGTGGCGATGTCGCGCAGGCGCGGGACATTGGTCAGGGTCACCGGGCCCTCGGCGAGGAGCGTGGCGGCCAGGATTGGCAGGGCGGCGTTCTTGGCCCCGGAGGCACGGACCTCGCCGTTCAAGGGGGTGCCACCGGTGATCAGGAGCTTGTCCATCTGTGATGCTGCGGGTTGTATTGCTAAGGGCAGTGGTCTCTCGGAGTCCGACCTGTCAGGCGGGTAGCGAGCCGGCGCCCCGACGGCGGAACTCGGAGTGAGCGACAATCTCGGCGCCTCAAGCGGCGCTCGGACGGGCCACCGGAAGTAGGGGGCCGAGATTGGAGAAGGCGGCGATTCGCTCCAGGGATTGCGGCAGGTTGAGGTACTCGAGGTCCAGCCGCCGGGAACGAGCCAGGGCCAGCCACTCCAGCAGGAGCGCCAGACCGGCGCTGTTGGCGGATTCCACGCCGGAGAGGTCGATGCGCAGACGTCCGCTGGGCGGAAACAGGGACTCGGCCTCGGTGGCCAAGGCATTCACGCTGTTGAAATCGAGCACACCCTCGACGCGCAGCCGCCCGGGTCCGGCGGTGATGAGGCGCGCCCCCTTCACCCCTGTCCCTTGCTGTTCATATCGCCGAGCTTACTGATGAGTCCGTCGATGCCCTTCTGGCGGATCTCGGTGTCGAAACTACTGCGGTAGTTTCCGACCAGGCTGGCGTTGTTGATCACGACATCGTAGACCTTCCAGCCGCCCCCGCCGTTGTACATCCGATAGTCGACCGGAATGGGGGCCGCACCCCGGTCCCGCACTTCGGTGGACACCGTGACGGTGTTGGCCTTGGACCCGGGCTTCACCGGCAGATACCGGATCTCCTGCCCCGAGTAGCTCAACAGGGAGCGGGCGTAGGTGCGCACCAGGACCTGCTTGAACCCATCCACGAGTCGGCGCCTCTGATCCGGACTCGCCTGCCGCCAGTGCTGACCCAGGGCACCCTGGGTGATGCGCTCAAAGTCGAAGTGGGGGGCCAGGATGCTGTCGATCATGCCGTAGATCAGGGCGGGGTTGCGGTCCACCTCGGCCCGGCGCGCCTGCAGGGTGCTCAGCATCCGCTCGCTGGTGCGCTGGACCAGTGCAGTGGCCTCATCAGACGCGGCGAAGGCCGCCGCCCCCGTTGCGAGACTCATCAGGGCAACCAGCAGCAAAAAGTTTCGCCTGTACATCATTTGCCTCCCTCTTCAGCCTTGCTGAATAGAAATTGACCGATCATCTGCTCGAGCACCAGGGCCGACTGGGTGTGTTGGATCTCGTCACCGTCCTTGAGGTAGTCCTCGCTGCCCCCCGCCTCCAGACCGACGTACTGCTCCCCGAGGAGGCCGGCGGTGAAGATGTTTGCAAAGGTGTCATCCGGGATGCTGTCCACGGAGCGATCGATACGCAGGGTCGCCACCGCTTCGTAGGTCGACTTGTCGAACTGCACCTGCTCCACACGACCGACCCGCACGCCGGCCATGGTCACCGGGGCCCGCGCCTTGAGGCTGCCAATATTGGCAAAGCGGGCGGTCAGGACGTAACCGGTACCGTCCCCCGCGGCGCTCAGGTTGCTGACCTTCATGGCCAGGAAAAAGAGCGCTACCAGGCCGGCGGCCATGAAGGCGCCGACCAGGACCTCGAGGCTGCGTTGCTTGTTCATCCCTTCGCCCTTGCTTGCCGTCAGTTTCCGAACATCAGGGCGGTCAGGACGAAGTCGAGCCCCAGGACCGCCAGGGCCGAGTGCACGACGGCGCGGGTGGTCGCCCGGCTGACGCCCTCGGAGGTGGGGGTGGCGTCGTGCCCTTGAAACAGGGCGATCCAGGTCACCACGACCCCAAACACCAGACTCTTGATGACCCCGTTGACCAGGTCCTCATCGAAGTCGAGCTTGGACTGCATCTGGCTCCAGAAGGCCCCGTCGTCGACCCCGAGCAGACCCACGCCGACGAAATAGCCCCCCACCACCCCGACGGCACTGAACATGGCGGCCAAGAACGGCATGGCCAGGATGCCACCCAAGAGCCGGGGGGTGAGGATGCGCCGCACCGGGTCGACCGCCATCATCTCAAGGCCGGAAAGCTGCTCCGTGGCCTTCATCAGACCGATCTCCGCCGTCAGGGCCGAGCCGGCGCGCCCCGCCACCAGCAGGGCGGTAACCACCGGTCCAAGCTCACGGACCAGGGAGGCGGCGACCATGACCCCCAGGCTCTCCTCGGCCCCGAACTGGGAGAGCACATAGTGGCCCTGTAACCCGAGCACCATGCCGACGAAGAGCCCGGACACGACCACGATCAGCACGGACAGGACGCCCACGTTGTAGACCTGGGCCACCAGCAGCCCCGGGCGTCGAACCACCTCGGAGGCGCCCGCCAGCATACGCACCAGGAGCAGGTGGCCCCGCCCCAGGGCACCCAGGGCGTCTATCCCCACCCGCCCGAGGCGGGCCAGGGCATCGAGCACCATGCTAGCCGAGCCCCCCGGCCAGCAGGTCCTGCGCAAGGGAGGGCGCCGGGTAGTGAAAATGGACGGGGCCGTCCGGGAGCCCTTCCATGAACTGGCGCACCCAGGGGGTCGTCTCGGACGCGATGGCCGCGGCGGTGCCTTGTGCCATGACCTTGCCCTGGGCGATCACATAGATGTAATCGGCGATACTCGCGGTCTCACGGACATCGTGGGAAACCAGGATGCTGGTGAGACCGCTGGCGTCGTTGAGCTGGCGGATCAGGGTCATCAGCACGCCCATGGAAATGGGGTCCTGTCCGGTGAAAGGCTCGTCGTAGAGGATCATCATGGGATCCAGGGCAATCGCCCGGGCCAAGGCCACCCGCCGCGCCATGCCGCCGGAAAGCTCACTCGGCATCAGGTCTCTGGCTCCCCTCAAGCCCACCGCCTCGAGCTTCAGCAGCACCAGCTTGCGCACCATGGCGGGTCTGAGGTTGGTGTGCTCCCTCAAGGGGTAGGCCACATTGTCGAAGACATTGAGATCGGTGAGCAGGGCGCCGCTCTGGAAGAGCATGCCCATGCGCCGCCGCAGCCGGAACAGGGCAGACTGCTTCAAGGCGTGGACCGGCTCCCCGTCGACCTCGATGGTCCCGCCGTCGGAACGAATCTGCCCGCTGATGAGCTTGAGCAGGGTGGTCTTGCCGGTACCGCTTGGGCCCATCACCGCGGTGACGGACCCGCGCCGAATGTCCAGGTCGACCCCGTCGAAGACGATGCGGGCACCATGTCGGAACCGCAGGCCGCGGATCCGCACAAGGGTGTCGGACACCGGCGCATGACGCCCACCCCCGGAGGGGCCGGTCTTAACTCTATGCACTGGGGGGGTCAGGGGGGGCGCGGCGACCGGCGCTTTGGTAGGCCGAGCGCCCCTTGGGCCTGAGGGGCGTTGCCGTCCCATAGGGATTTTGGGGCTCAAACTGGGGTGGACGCTCGCGCCAGGATGGAAGGACGCAGCGGCCAAAGTTCCGCATTGTCCCGGCCCAGCCCAGGGGCGTCAAGCCAAGCCCATCAGCTCCAGCATGGCCTGCCAGCGGGCCAAGTCCTCGAATCGACACTCCCCGAGCAGCGCCAGGAGGGGTGGGGCCGCCCCGGGGGTGGCCCCACCGTCAACGCCCCGAAGCCCCTGCCCTCGTACCCTGGCCTGCACCCAGGCGCGCGCCCCGCGCAGGTCCCTGATCAGCGGGACCGGGACCTCCCAGGCGAGCCCCCTGGCTGCCAGGGGACCTGTCTGCCCAGGCTCAGCGGCAACCCGCAGGAGTCGGCTTGGACCGGCTCCGGGGGCGGACGCGGCGCCCACCAGCCCACCGAGCCGATCACCTAGGGCCGCCGCGACAGCCGAAGCACTCTCGCGGTCACCCTCCATCAGTTCGAGGAAAAAGCGAAAGCGCGCGGGCGTATCCGCGAGCCAGCCAGCCGCACCGACCGGCCCCACTTCGCGCCATAGCTTGGAGGGAACCAGCACCCCCCAAAAGGCATTGGCGAAGTAGGCCAGGCGCCACTCGGGAGGCAGATCCTGGGGGTACTCAGCGAGCCCATCAGGGGCGGAATCCCAGCCGGTGCGCAAGGGCAGCACCTGGGTCATGAGTCCTTCTCCTCGCCGGGCCTCCCAGGGCTTCGTAGGGCCTAGGGGTCAGCGGCGGCGGATGGCGGGGCGAGAATCGCCCGTCACGTTAGTGTATGTTTGTGGCGCCCACTCGCGGCTGGCATCTCCTGACCCCACGCTCTCTATGACTGAACCACGTAAGCTCGGGGCCCACAAGTACCCGGTGGCCCCCGGAGAACCCGCCCGTATCCGCACCCTCGGACGGGCGGTCATCGAGACCGAGGCGGCGGCGGTGGCCGCGTTGGCCGATCGGATCGACGACCGCTTCGTGGAGGCGTGCCGCTACCTGCTCGCCTGCACCGGGCGCATCGTGGTGCTCGGCATGGGCAAGTCCGGGCACGTGGGGGGCAAGATCGCCGCCACCCTGGCGAGCACCGGCAGCCCCGCCTTCTTCGTCCACCCGGGTGAGGCCAGCCACGGGGATCTGGGGATGATCACTCCCCAGGACGCGGTCTTGGCCCTGTCCAATTCGGGTGAGACCGCGGAGATCCTGACCATCCTGCCGATCATCAAACGCCTGGGGGTGCCCCTGATCGCCCTGACGGGCCGGCCGGGCTCGACCCTGGCCCGGGAGGCCAACGTCAGTATCGACGTGAGTGTCGCGGCGGAGGCCTGCCCCCTGGGCCTGGCTCCTACCTCCAGCACCACCGCCACCCTCGCCATGGGGGATGCCCTGGCCGTCGCCCTGCTGGAGGCCCGCGGCTTCACCGCCGACGACTTCGCCCGCTCCCACCCGGCGGGGACCCTGGGCCGTCGTTTGCTGCTGCACGTGGCGGACGTCATGCACCGGGGCGAGCACATCCCCAAGGTGGCTCTTGGCACGTCACTGCTCGCTACCCTGGAGGAGATGTCCCGCAAGGGGCTCGGGATGAGCGCGGTGGTGGACGGGGCCGATCGGCTGGTCGGGATCTTCACCGACGGAGACCTGCGGCGTGCCCTGGACCAGGGTATCGACGTCCACGGCACTGTCGTCGACCAGGTCATGACTCGCGGGTGCGTCACGGTCGCAGCCCCTGACCTGGCCGCCAGCGCCCTGCACCTGATGGAGTCACGCTCCATCAACGGGCTCTTGGTGGTGGACGACGAGGGGCACCCGGTGGGGGCGCTCAACATGCACGATCTGCTGCGGGCCGGTGTGGTCTGAAGGACCCGGTGGGCCCCTTTGCCGCGGGACGCACAGACTCGACGCGAATCGAATCGACCATTGGGAGGAGCCATGCAGGACATACTCGAACGGGCCGCCAGGATCCGCCTGGTCATCTTCGACGTGGACGGGGTGTTGACGGACGGCAGCCTCTACCTCGGGGACGACGGCCAGGAGTACAAGGCGTTCAATTCCCGGGACGGCCACGGCATGGTCATCCTCCAGGAAACCGGTGTGCTGCTCGCGGTGATCACCGGCCGCAGCTCCGAGGTGGTGCGCATCCGCATGGAGAGCCTGGGGGTTGCCCATGTCTACCAGGGGCGTCGCGACAAGCTGCCCGCCTACGAGGAGCTCAAGGGCTCGCTGGGTCTTACTGATGCGGACGTCGCCTATGTGGGGGACGACGTGGTGGACCTGCCCATCATGCGCCGGGTGGGGCTCGCCATCGCGGTGGCCGATGCCCACCCCCTGGTACGCCAGCATGCTCACTGGAGCACCGGGACGGGCGGCGGCCGCGGGGCGGCACGGGAGGTCTGCGAGCTGATCCTGGAGGCCCAAGGCAACCTGGACCGCATCACGACGCGTTATCTGTGACGCGGCGAGCAACCCGACGCCTCGCGTTCCTCTGCCGTGTGGTCGTCCAGACAAAGCGCCCTCGCCCTGATCCTCGCGCTCCTCGGGGGCCTCGCGTGGTGGCTGTTGCAGCGCCAGTCCCCGACCGAGGCACCGCCTCCCCCGAGGGCCCGGTCCCCGGACTATGTGGTCTCCGGTTTCACGGCGATCGAGACGGATGAGGCGGGCCGGCCGAGCCGGCAGTTGGTGGCGGAGCAGATGCGACAGTTTGTAAGCGAGGATCTCGCCGAATTGGACCTTCCAAGCCTGACCCTCTATCAATCGGAAGCCCCCCCCTGGCGCGCGGACTCGCGCCAGGGGCTGCTGCTGGCCGGCGGCGACGAGGTGCGGTTGAGCAATGCGGTGCGCA
>JBGSUY010000805.1:0-2051 GCA_041753195.1 Chromatiaceae bacterium | reverse complement strand
CGAAATCGCCCAGCGCCTGGCGCGCCTGGCCATCTCCCTGGAAGCCAGCGGCCACCCCCCGGAGCTGGCCGCCGCCTTCCTGATCCGCTGCCTCTTCACCCTCTTCGCCGAGGACGTGGGCCTTCTCCCCAGCGCCGGCTTCACCGAGCTGCTGCGCTCCGTGCGGGACAACCCCGCCCAGTTCGTGCCGCTGACCGAGCACCTGTGGCGGGACATGAACGAGGGCACGCCCTTCTCGGTGATCCTGCGCGAGCGGGTCCTGCGCTTCAACGGCCGGCTCTTCGCCGAGGCCCAGGCCCTGCCGCTGGATCGCGACCAAATCGACCTGCTCATCGACGCCGGCCGGGCGGACTGGCGGCATGTGGAGCCCGCCATCTTCGGCACCTTCCTGGAGCGCGCCCTGGACCCATTGGAGCGTCACAGTCTCGGCGCCCACTACACCCCGCGCGCCTACGTCGAGCGCCTGGTGCTGCCCACCGTCATCGAGCCCCTGCGGGAGGAATGGACGGCCATCCACAGCGCCGCCTTCAGCCTCCACGAGCAGGGCAAGGACCTTGATGCCATCAAGCTCATCTCCGCCTTTCAGGTGCGGCTCGCCCAGTTGCGCGTCCTCGACCCCGCCTGCGGCTCCGGCAACTTTCTATACGTCACCCTGGAGCACTTGAAGCGCCTGGAGGGCGAGGTCCTCGACACCCTGGATGCCCTCGGCCAACGCCAGATGCTCATGGAGCTGGCCGGGGTCAGCGTCGACCCCCACCAGCTCCTCGGCCTGGAGCTCAACCCCCGCGCTGCCACCATTGCCGAGATGGTGCTGTGGATCGGCTACCTCCAGTGGCACTTCAGGACCCACGGCAACGTCAATCCGCCCGAGCCCGTGATCCGCAACTTCAAGAACATCCAGTGCCGCGACGCCGTGCTTGCCTATGATCGGGTGGAGTGGGTCACCGACGAGCAGGGCCGCCCCGTTACCCGCTGGGACGGGCGGACCATGAAGCCCCACCCCGTCTCGGACGACCCCATCGCCCGCGAGACGCCGAGGGTTCGACCCGCAGGCTACGTCCGCGCTGCAACGAGTGGCAGCAGACGGTCCGACGCTAGAACCCACCGCCGCCGATTCCATCGACGGGATCCGGCGGCAACGCCCTACGTCTACTTTGCTTTTCTCAGGGACTTCATCGCCTGCCAGCCAGCTTTTCCAGGCAGTCTGCACTCCCAGAAGAGCCAGCCATTGACCGGGTTCCCCGTTATCGAGCCGGCTGCCGCAGATGGCGACTCAAAGCGCTTTCCTTGGACCACAAGCGCGCCGGCCTCGACGCTACCGTAGTAGCTCTGGCCCTTATAGGAAGCCCTGAACTCTGTCCCTGCAGGAAAAGTCACACCTTTCGCGACCCAACCGCCGGAGTCGCTTGTCTTTGCCTGGTCCATGCCCGCGGGGGGAGAGCTTGGCGATGGGGCTTTGTTGTCAAGGTCGAGGACTCTCCGCAGTACGTCGTTGTAAGTAACAGCCTCAGTTTCCCGCCGACTGGTGAGAACCTTGAACACGTCGAAGTCGATATCGATTGTGTGCATACCCGAATCTCCGCTTGCGTTAGAGTGCTATAGCGCTATAGTGCTATATTGCTTTTTGAGCAAGGCGCAGGTTCAGCTGATCCGCCCCTCGGTGCTTGGCCTACTGAGCGCAACCAGGATTCCCGGCGAGCAGTCGGACAGATGGAGCCATTCACAGGATCCGGTCTACCCGGGTAGTTTCAACCGACGCCGTAGCTGTCGTCGCACCGAGGAGCTGGACGGCCTGCGCAAGCAGCGCCAGGCCCTGCACCCGGGGCTCACCATGACCGGGATGTACAACGTCCTGGAGAAGCTGCGCCAAGGCGAGCCCCTCTCGGCTAAGGACAGGCAGATCCACGAGCAGGGCCTGGTATCCGTCCTCGGCCAGCTCCACGACGAGTTCGACGCCGCGGTGCTCGCCGCTTACGGCTGGGATGACCTCACCCCCCGCCTGGTCGGCCGGCCGGGCGGGACCACGCCCCTGCCGGACAAGCCCGCCGCGC
>JBGSUY010000804.1:0-1695 GCA_041753195.1 Chromatiaceae bacterium | reverse complement strand
CCCCGCCCGGCGGTGGTGGTGTCCATGGGAAACCCCGGACCAACTCCCGCCCGCTTTGCCTCACCGGCACCACCTCTCCACCGGTGGCACAGTGTCAACCAAAAGGGGCGGTGAATTGCGGATTAGCGTGAGACCCAACAGGCGGGCGCGGCCGCCGCCTGCTCGATGCCGTAGTAGCGCCGCCCTTTGATCTCCTCCACCAGGCCCTGGTAGTAGGCGAGCAGGGTCTGGGGGTTGCCGTAGCGGTCGTCGAGGACGGCGTACTCGCGGTAGAGCTGGGCGCGGGCGTTGTCGATCTGGGTGAGGAGCTGCTTGGCGTAGGCGTGCTCGTTCAGCGCCGCCGCCTGCTCGCCGGCGAAGAGCAGGTCGTTGAGTATCACCTGGGTCAGCTCGAGCGCGATGACCGGCGCGGCCTGCTCGACGAAGAGCCGGGCCATGCCCTCGTCGTGGCGCGCCAGGGTGCGGATGCCCGCCCCGAGCCCGTTGGGGGCGTATTGCATGAAGGCCTGCTCGGCGGGCGTGACCGCCCCCTGCCCCAGGCGGAACTTCTGCACCAGGCCGAGGGTTTCGGTGCCGGCGGCGTAGGGACGCACGCCGATCAGCACGTCCTTGACCCGCTGGATCATGCCGTTGACCGTGTCCTCCCGCACCGAGGGCTCCAGACAGCCGTTCTCGCTGCGGTCGATGGGGCCCCCTGCCGGCCCGCACTGGTAGAGGCGCAGGCGATGGGGCCAGGCATTGGCGTGCTCGGCGGCATCCTCCCGGTCGCGGGTGCCGTTCAGCAGATCGGTAGCCTTGAGCAGGTTGCCGGGCAGATAGGTGATGCGGTGGTTGGGGCCCTGCCCGTCCGGGGCGTCCTCGGGGGGACCGACGATGACGCTGCCGGTCACGCTCATCATGGCCTCGAGCAGGGTGTCGTCGCCGGCCAGGAACCAGCCCGCGGCGCCCTTGCGCTTGAGGGCCTGCCACACCAGGTTGCCCTCGATCTTGGTCTTGTCCGCCGCGGGGACGTTGTCCCTCACCTGGGCAATGGGGTCGGCGCCGCCCGCCGAGGAGCGGGTCTCGAAGACATCGCCCAGGCCCTTGACCATGCCCAGCAGCGAGGTGTTGTCCTTATGCTTGACGTCGAAGGCGTCGGCCACGTCGTTCACCAGCCCCTTGGCGAGCTGGCAGGAGTTGGCGAAGCCTTGGTTGAGCGCCTGGATCTTCTTCTGCAGGGTCTCCATGGTCTCCAGGCACTCCTTGCACATGGCCCCCAGGGCGACCTCGAAGGCGTAGCCCGCGGCATTGGCCGCGATGGCGCGCAGGAGCTGCTGGAACTGCTCGGCGGAGACGAAGGAGAAGGACCCGGCGAAGAGATCGATACCGCCGCAGCCGGCGTTAAACGAGGGTGGCACGAAGTGCCACAGGGACTCGTTCATGATGCGGTTGCGGGCGTTCAACGAGCCCCCCGTCACCACCCCGCGCCGCTGCCCCAGATGCGCCGTGGGCTCGGTGTGGTTGAGCAGGGTGTCGAACAGGCTGGTCATCTGGTTGCCGATGCCCAACCCCGGGGGATCGGCGGCGCCAGCGGGCGCCAAGAGCGCGAGCGCCAGAGGCCAGGCGACGACAGTTTTGGCCGAAAGGGTCACGGGATACCTCGTCAGTCTGCCGTCGCGGCGGCGTTGGAACGGGCGAGCGCCCGCAGGGCCGCCA
>JBGSUY010000803.1:0-1701 GCA_041753195.1 Chromatiaceae bacterium | reverse complement strand
CCGCCGAGGGCTTGGGTCGCGCGGGCGAGCCGCTCCCGCTCGGCCTCGGGCGCGAGCGCCAGAAGGATCTGCCGATCCCCGCTGTTGACCGCCAGGGTCAGGGTCCGGCCCTTGACCGGAGGATCGACCCCGCCGGGAAGCGTGAGACAGAGGCCGACGAGCGCGGGGCCAGCCCGGGCCAAGCGTCCAAGGTCCACCTCGGAGCCAGCAAGGCTGGCGAGGATTGGCCGCCAGGCCTCCAGCTCTGCCTGCTCCTGCCGGAGCGCCTCGTATTGGTCCAGGTTGGGGCGTGCCATCTCGAGCCAGTGCTCGATCCGGTTGAGCGCGATGCGCGCCTCGGTCTCCAGGGGCAGGTCGCAGCAACGCTTGGGATAGGCCGGAGCGGGCCAGAATCGACCGTACCCTTCGGCGAGCTGCAGGTAACGGGCGAGGGGTTGACGCAGTGGGTCCAGGGGGGCTGGGGCCTCGGGATCCCCCTCCCATTCGAACTGCACCTCTGCGTGCCGGGCCAGGGCCTCCATGGTGTCGTCCGCGTCGGTCCGGGGGACCACGACCTCGAACCATTGGGCCGCGAAGGGTCGAAACTGCATGACATCGCTCCCGATCTGGCGTTCGCGAGGGAGTCGGACCCGGTCGCCCGGTCCCGCGCATCGCACCTTAACTGTAGTCCGTCAACTGGAGCCGGGGCGGGGAGCGACGCGATGTATACCGGTGAGTTGCGAGGATTCCTCATTCTCCCCGTGACATAGCTCGCCGTAGAACCGAAGAATGGCGTGGAACGGGTATCTCGCACAAGGGAGGGGTCTCACCACTGGGTGAGCCAGACCGTCAAGGGGCCCAGGAAGGCGGCGACGGCGAGCGGCAGGGCCACCGGGAGGGCGAGTCGGGCGCCGCCGACGGCCACCGCCATCCCGCCCTTGACCAGGCAGTTGCTGGCCGCGGCAATGACGACCCCGGTGACGGCGATACTGGGGTCCAGACTCGATCGGCTCATGCCTCCCAGGGACAGGGTGATGGCGTCCACGTCAGCGATCCCGGACGCCGCCGCCAGGGCCAGCACACCCGCATCCCCGAGCCAGAGCTCCATCCCCTTGGCCAGCACCATCACCAACACGAGCAGGGCGCCAAATCCGATTGCCGCCCGCAGCTCCAGGGGGTTGGTCAGGGGGGTGACGGTCTCGTCCCGATCACCGCCGAGGCGCCGCCATTGGAGGAGAGCGACCCCGTAGAGGGTCAGGGTCATGAGCGCGATGGCGGGAAGGGCGGATGGGAGCAGCGCGGGCGCGATCAACGCCAGGAGCACCGCCATGCGCGGCAGCATGGTGCCGCAGGCGAGCAGGATACCGGTGGCGAACAGTTGGCGCAGCGCCGGCCGCGTGCGCGCGAGCCGGGAGAAGTGCAGGGTCAGGGCGGTCGACGAAGAGAGCCCCGCGAACAAGGCGGTGAAGAGCGAGCCCTTGCGGGTGCCGGCGGTCTTGACGGCGAAATAGCCCACGAAGGATATGGCGGCGATCAGCACCACCATCCACCAGATGCGATGGGGGTTCAGGGCCTGCCAGGGGCCGTAACCCTGGTCCGGCAGCAGGGGCAGGACCACCACGGAGAGCAGCAGGAGCTGGAGCCCGGCGGCCAGCTCCTCCCGGCTCAGGGTGCCGAGCCAGCGGTGCAGCTCCGGCTTGGAGCTCAGTAGCAGGGCCGCCC
>JBGSUY010000802.1:0-3978 GCA_041753195.1 Chromatiaceae bacterium | reverse complement strand
GGCCCAGGGCGCGGCGTCCGCGGACTGACGGAGACTTCATGGGTTGGCGCCGCAGGTCGCCCCGTGCCGGGCGGGCGCTGCGCTTGCGCCCATCGAGTCGCAGACGCATAGTTCGGCCACGACCTCCAAATGGCTGGTCCCGCTGGTGCTTGCCCAAGTCGCCGCCATCGCCGCCCTGGTGAGAGTCCTCTGACCGGGCGCCCGGTCTCGCCGAATGTCCCGGCGGCCCCGCGAACGCGTCAGACAAGTCCCGTTGCCTCCCGACCTCACCGGACAACCCCCATGCACTGCTGGGCTCGTTACCTGCTCATCCTCGTCGTGGTCGCCCTGGGCGCGCTCAGCATGATCGGTGCATGCGGCCGCAAGGGGCCCCTCTTCCTGCCGGAGGAGCCCGCTCAGAAGGCCCCGGCGGCGCAATCGGAGGTACCCCAGACGCCGGTCGTCCCGCCCAACCCTGAGCCGGCGCGGCCCTAAGCGCCGGGTCCCGACAGACATCGTCCCCGGCAGCCCCGATCCGAGCAGCACATGGACCACTTCAACTACCGCGGTGACCGACTGCACGCCGAAGAGGTGCCGCTGACCGAGATCGCCGAGCGTTTCGGCACCCCCTGTTACGTCTACTCAAGGGCCACCCTGGAGCGCCACTGGCGTGCCTTCGACCGTTCCCTGGGCGACCACCCCCACCTGATCTGCCTCGCCGTCAAGGCCAACTCCAACCTGGCGGTCCTGAACCTGATGGCCCGGCTCGGGTCCGGGTTCGACATCGTCTCGGTGGGGGAGCTGGAACGGGTGCTGGCGGCGGGGGGCGACCCCTCCCGGGTGATCTTCTCCGGGGTGGGTAAGCGGGAGGACGAGATCCGCCGTGCCCTGGGGGTTGGGATCCGTTGCTTCAACGTGGAGTCGGAGCCGGAGCTCCTGCGCATCGACCGGCTGGCCGGGGAGCTGGGACTGATCGCACCGATCTCCCTGCGGGTGAACCCCGACGTGGACGCCCGGACCCACCCCTACATCGCCACCGGCCTCAAGGAGAACAAATTCGGCATCGACATCCAGGCGGCGGAGACCGTGTATCGGCGCGCGGCGGACCTGCCCCACCTGCGGGTCACCGGCATCGACTGCCACATCGGCTCCCAGCTAACGGACCTGACCCCCTTCCTGGCGGCCCTGGACCGCGTGCTGGACCTGGCCGACCGGCTGGAGTCGGCGGGCATCCCCGTCGCCCATCTGGACTTGGGGGGCGGGCTCGGGATCCGTTACACGGGCGAGAGCCCGCCGGAGCCCGCCGCCTATGCGAGCGCCCTGTTGCACCGGCTCGGCGACCGCCCCCACGAGGTGATCCTGGAGCCGGGTCGCGCTATCGTGGGCAACGCTGGGGTGCTTCTGACCCGGGTCGAGTACCTGAAGCCCACCGCCCACCACCGCTTCGCCATCCTGGATGCGGCCATGAACGACCTGCTACGCCCGGCCCTCTACCAAGCCCACCAGGAGATCATCCCGGTGTGCCTGGAAACCGAGGCGGAGCCCGCTCGTTACGACCTGGTCGGGCCCGTGTGCGAGACGGCGGACTTTCTCGGCAAGGACCGGCTGCTCGCCCTGGCGCCCGGGGACCTGCTTGCCATCCGCGGCAGCGGCGCCTACGGATTCAGCATGAGCTCCAACTACAACAGCCGGCCCCGCGCCGCCGAGGTGATGGTGGACGGGTCCGAGGCTCATCTGGTGCGCCGGCGGGAGACGATCGCTGATCTCTTCGCCGGGGAGTCCCTGCTGCCATGAGGCGCCGACCCGAGCCGGAGCTGATGGAAGGGGCCGAGCAGGCCTTCGCTTATGCCCAGGCGGACTTCTCCGAGTCCAACGGCCTGTTCATCAAGCTGCTCAGACGCCTCGAGCCAGGTTCATTAAAACGGGCCCGGGCCCTCGACTTGGGCTGTGGGCCAGCAGACATCGTGATCCGCTTCTTGCGCACCTACCCGGAGGCGCAGTGCGATGCCCTAGACGGCTCGGCAGCCATGCTGGAGCATGCTCGCTCCACCCTGGAGCAGCTCCCCGGCATCGCCCCCCGCTGCCGGCTGCTCTGCCACAGCCTCCCCTGTGACGAGCTCCCCCGTGCGGACTATGACGTCATCCTCTCCAACAGCCTGCTCCATCACCTGCATGACCCCCAGGTCTTGTGGCGCACGGTGCGGGAGTCCGCCAAGCCGGGCGCCCTCGTCCTGGTGATGGACCTGATGCGCCCCGCCTCCGCGGCCTGGGCCGAGGCCCTGGTGGCGACCTATATGGCGGACGCCCCCGAGGTCCTGCGCAACGACTTCCGCAACTCGCTCTTCGCCGCCTTCGAGCCCCAGGAGGTGGTGGCTCAATTGCGCGAGGCAGGCCTGGATGGCTTGGAGGTCGGTGTGGTGAGCGACCGCCACCTGGCAGTCTCGGGCAGGCTCCCATGAGCGGCGGAACGACCGCGGAGCCCAGCCCCCTCGGCCCTCGGCCCTCGGCCCTCGGCCCTCTCCTGCGTTTCACCAAGATGCAGGGTCTCGGAAACGACTTCGTCGTGCTCGACGCCCTTCGCCAGGCCGTCCCGCTGGACGCCGCTGCTATCCGCCGCCTGGCAAACCGGCGCTTCGGCATCGGCTGCGACCAGGTCCTGGTGGTGGAGCCGCCGCGCCTGCCCGGCACCGACTTCCACTATCGAATCTTCAACGCCGACGGCACCGAGGTGGAGCAGTGCGGCAACGGGGCCCGCTGCTTCGCCCGCTTCGTGCGCGACCAGGGGCTCACGGACAAGGCCGAGATCCCGGTAGGGACCGCCGCCGGTCCCATCTGCCTCTACGTGGAGCCGGACGGACAGGTGCGGGTGGACATGGGCCCGCCTGTCCTCGAGCCGGGGCGCATCCCCTTCCTGGCGGAGCGGCAGGCCTCGACCTATCGGCTGGAGGTCGGCGGCGAGATCCTCGAGATCGGCGCCGTCTCCATGGGCAATCCCCACGCGGTCCTGCTGGTGGAGGACGTGGACTCGGCCCTAGTGGCCCGGCTGGGTCCTCGCATCGAGCACCACCCGCGCTTCCCGCAGCGGGTCAACGCCGGCTTCATGCAGGTGCTTGCGCCCGATCGGATCCGCCTGCGGGTCCACGAGCGAGGGGTGGGCGAGACCCTGGCCTGCGGCACCGGGGCCTGCGCGGCGGTGGTCAGCGGGCGACTGCGGGGCCTGCTCGGACCCCGGGTGCGAGTCACCCTGCCCGGCGGGGATCTTGTGATAGAGTGGCCTGGCGCTCCCCATCCGGTACTGATGACGGGGCCGGCGGAGCGCGTCTTCGAGGGGGAGATCGAGTTATGAACAGCCAGAAGGCTGAGCCCGGCGCGGGCCCGGAGACCCTGACCGCGGACGCCGAGGCACCAGGGCGGGCCAAGGTCAGGGTCAAGGAGGCGGACGCCCTCGAGGCGGGCCTGGAATCCAGGGTCGGCGCCTATCTGCGTGCCCACCCGGACTTCTTCGAGCGCAATCCCAAGGTCCTCGGCGAGCTGCGCGTTGCCCATGTCACCGGCGGTGCCGTGTCCCTAATCGAGCACCAGGTCAATGTACTACGCCGTCAATTGGAAACGGAGCGGAGCCGGCTCTCCCACCTGATCTCCCGGGCCCGGGAGTACGAGTCGCTTTCTGCCCGGCTCCACGGCCTGGTCCTGCAACTGATCCCCGCGATCGACCTCGAGCAGCTAAGTGCGGCGCTGGAGGATGCCCTGTCGCGCGAGTTCAGCGCCGAGGCCGTGACCCTGAAGCTCTTCCCCATCGATCCTGGCGAACCGGGCACGGAGGGACAAATCGACCCCGTGACAGCAGAGTTCCTGGACTTCGTGGACCGGGAACACGCCCTGTGCGGCCCCCTGGGGGAGGACAAGAACCAGATCCTGTTCGGCGAGCTGGGGGCGGAGGTGCGCTGCGCGGCCCTGATCCCCATCCGCGCCGCCGGACGCAGCGGGGTGCTGGCCATC
>JBGSUY010000801.1:0-5544 GCA_041753195.1 Chromatiaceae bacterium | reverse complement strand
GCAGCACGCGCTCGATACGCTCAAGGCCAAGCGCAAGGCGACACCTCACCACATCACCATCGAGGCACTGCCCGAGGAGGCCCGCTCTCGCCAGCTCAGCACCCAGAGCAAACACCTCGTCGATACCATCAAGATGATCGCGCGCCCCGTCACGCCGGGCGGCAATTCCGGTGTACAGGTCCCTGTCCCCTCATAAATATTGCCCTCTGGCAGGTTGAGGTGGAACACGGGCGACTGGATGCGTACGGCAGGTCTCAACAGCGCCGCAATTGGCGTTGGGATCTCCCCGAAAGATGCGGAATCGTGCGAGTCCAGCGTCGAGGTAAGCTGACACGCGTTGTCCCCAGCTGCCGTATAGTTCGCCAGGATCCAGCCGACTTCCGCATCCGTTAACTCCGCGTCGGTGCTGGGGGGCGGACAGTCGATCCAAATGGAGTTTACCAGCGGGTAGAAGAGCGCCTTGCCCGCCGGAATGGTGCAGGTACGTTCTACCGTGCCTCCGAAGGTACCGGCCAAGAACCAGACTGGTCCCGACTGGCCCAGGCCGCAGAATTTCCCCGTGTTGTCCTCTACGGGATTCATGCCTATCGGGAACGAGGCGGCCCACTTCCACCATGCGGCCGCCCACTGGCCATAGGTCTTTCCATAGATTCAGGGGTTGGCCGGGTCACCTCTTTGACACACAAAGGGACCCTTGGCTCGGGCAGAGTGCATTGGTGCCATAGCCTGGACGCTGAGGGCCTCTGGCATCGGCAACACTGTCGCGCCCAAAGTTCCAGCATTCAGTGTAGGCGCGATCGTGACGATCACGATTGCTGCGGCAACGGAAAACGATTTCTTCGACATGAGTGATCCACTCCCCTCGTCCTGTAGGGCCCATCCTGGCGTCGAATCCGAACACAGGCGTCCCGGGCCTGAACAAGAACGCTGTGCGCCTCATTGCCAAAGAGACGCCTAACATCAGGGAGTTGAGGCCACCGTTGCGATTCGGACCTGCGACCCTCACGCTGGCAAAATGCCCGAACTGCACCACAGGGCTTTACCCGCACGGTACGACGGGAAGCCGGACGATCGCAGGCAAGGTGTGGGCCGTTTAACACTGACGTCCGTAAGGGAATCTCGTCCCATTGACGAAGATCAATGGTCGCGGTTGGTCTTGGACCTCGGGAGCCAGAGAGGTTTCGGACTGCCCCTGTCCGCACGGATAGCGCCGCCCGCCGCATCGGGCGGGCTCGAAGGAAGGACAATCTTCTGCGGACTGGATCGGCACGCCGCTTTTCCCGACAATTGCCGGGGGCTGTGGTCCTATCAGCCCAAACCAACCTCCTTCACCAGTCAGTATCGGGAAGTAACCATGAGCGACGCTCTCAACTACCTGGTCCAGGTGCGCGGCGACGCGCTGGGCCACTATTTCAAGTTCCTCAAGGACGCCGGCAAGCACCTGGACCCCAAGACCCGGGACCTGATCTCGGTGATCACCAAGGTCCACTCCCAGACCGAGGCGGGCTTCAAGCAGTACCTGATGCGGGCGCTGCGCGAGGGCTGCACGCCCCTGGAGATCGTCGACGCCCTGCTCATGGCCTTCCCCGCCCTGGGTCTGGCCAAGATCGTCTGGGCCACCGAGATCCTGCTGGAGATGGACATCCCCGAGTTCTCGCCCGAGCTGATCGCTGCCGAACCCCAGTGGCGCGACGTGATGGCGGTGGCGGACATCGCGGACGGCGAGGTCAAGCGGGTGGAGTGCGCCACCCGGACGTTGTTCGTCTATCGCGAGGGGGAGGACTACAAGGTCTACGACTCGCACTGCCCCCACCAGGTGACCAACATCCCCCATCTGGCCCTGGAGGGCCTGACCCTGACCTGCCCCAAGCACGAGTGGAAGTTCGACATCCGCACCGGGGCCTGTATCGAGAAGGGAAAGCACCCCATGAAGGCCTTCGAGACGCAGGTGGAGGGCGGGCGATTGATGGCCTGGTGGTAAGTCTGGCCGCCTGCGGTTGGCCTGCCGTCACTCCTGGCTAGAGCCAGCCGCCCCGCCGGAAGCGCCACAGCATGAACCCGGCGATGGCGATGCAGACCACCCAGAAGACCCCGTAGCTGTAGGGCCACTGGTTCTCCGGGATGAACATGTTCATCCCGTAGACCCCCGCCAGGAAGGTCAGCGGGATGAAGATGGTCCCGATGACGGTCAGGACCTTCATGATGTCGTTGGTGCGGTTGGAGACCACGGAGACATAGGTATCCGCGACCGCGGAGGCGATCTCCCGGTAGGTCTCGATCAGATCGATGACCTGCACGCAATCGTCATAGAGGTCGCGGAAGTAGGTCTGCGCCACCGCGGAGAGACACTCGTGGGGCTCCCGCTGGAGCTGGGTGATCAGCTCCCGCATGGGCCAGGCGACCCGCCGCAGCAGCACCAGGTCCCGCTTGATCCGGTGCACGGTCTGCAGATTCCCGCGGTCGGCAGCGACCAGGACCTCGTCCTCCACCGTCTCCAGACGCTGGGATATCTCCTCCAGCAAGGGGAAGAAGCGGTTCACGATGTCGTCCAGCAAGGCGTAGAGCAGGAAGCTCACGTCGTGCTCCCGCAGCCGCGAGCGCGGGCTGGCGATGCGGCGGCGAATCTCGTCCATGGAGGCACTGGGTGTGGGCAGGAAGCTCAGCAGGGTGTTGCGCCCCAGGAAAAAGGTGGCCTGCTCGGCGCGCGGACCGCTCTCGGTGCCGCGCACCCGCCGGGCCACCACGAAGAGCCGCCCCGGGATGTCGCCGCTGCCCGGATAGTCATCGGCCTTGGGCCGCTGCTGGCCGTCCAGGGTGTCCTCGATGGCCAGCGGATGGAGCTGGTACTTCTCCGCCAGGGCGCGGATGCTGGTGTGATCCTGGAGCCCCTCCACATGGATCCAGCGCACCCGGGACCAGCTCGGGCGATGCGCCGCCAGGAACGCGGCGATATCCGGCACCTCCTGGACCTCGGCACGCTCCTGGCAATAGTCCATGCACACCACCCGCGCCGGCATCATCCCGGGGGCCCGGATGAGCTCGTGGTACTCGATACCGGCCGGGGTACCGGGGGGCGGCCGGTGCAGGCGCGGAACCGCCGCGGCGGTCAGAGGCCGAGGGGACCGACGCGTCTCGGCCTCCCCTCCCCCGTCGTTGCCTGCGGAATCCCCCCGGGGTACTACGGTCTCGGACGGCGGGGTCTCGCTCATGGGGGTCCTGTTGATCGGTGGCGGCGGCTACTATCTACCATAGGTCGCGCTCGGCATTCATCCGCGCCGCGCTGCACGCGACCCTGAAGCCCGCCACGCGGCCCCACCAAATCCGGAGCACCTCATGTCGACTTGGTTCATTACCGGCGCCAGCCGCGGGCTCGGCCGCCACCTCACCCGCCAGTTGGCCGAGCGGGGCAATCGGGTCATCGCCTGCGCCCGCGACCGTACCCGGCTCGCCGCCCTGGCCGGGGACTTCGCGCCGGGCCTGGTGCAGCCCCTGGAGCTGGACCTCTCCGATGGGTCTCAGATCCAAACCCGCATCGCGGCGGCTCTGGAGCGGGTCGAGGGGCTCGCCGGGGTCATCAACAACGCGGGCTTCGGGTTCTACAAGCCCTTCCTGGCGCACACCGAGTCGGAGGTGACGAGCATCATCCAGGTCAATCTAACGGCGGCGATGCAGGTCTGTCACGCGATCCTGCCGCGGCTGATCGCCCAGGGGTACGGCCACATTGTCAACGTCGGCTCCGACCTGGGACGCCGGCCCCTGGCCAACATGACGGCCTATGTGGCATCAAAGCACGGGCTCACGGGCTTCTCACACTCCCTGCGGCGGGAGGTCCAATCCGCCGGCATCAAGGTGAGCCTGATCAATCCGGGGGTCATCGACACCGACTTCGGGGGCGGCACCGAGGGTACCCGCGACCCGGCCGGGAGCCTGCATCCCGCCGAACTGGCCCGATTGATCCTCCAGGTCATCGAGCAGCCGGGCAGTACCCTAGTGGACGAGCTGAGCGTGCATCCCCTGGGCCAGGACTTCTGAGGTCGCGGCCCGCGAGAGGTCCGCCGGATCAGAGCGAGGAGACCACCCCACGTTGGGGGGAATCCGCAGAAACGGGCAGCGGAAACAGTGTCTGGGCATTTCCAGAACAGCGCTCATCTTGCCTCCACGTGACTCGACACCTGCGGATGATCTCGGCTCTATCTGTTGGGTCAGTCGTGTCACTGAAGCGGTGTCGATGGGATAGATCTGCCTCCGCTACCAGGGCATCTGCCGTCGATCAAAGCGAAGATCGACGACCAACGCCCTGGCTGAAGCACGTAAAGCCCGGCGTCAGGGCTTGATGTAGGTATAGCCCAGCTGCTGGAGCCGGGAGAGCTCGGCGACACCGCTCGGGACTATGTCCGCCTCGCTGGTGTCGTAGAGCCCATCCATGGGGACGTTGCGTCCCTTCAGGGTGTTGGCGCAGATCTCGAACTTGACCCCCTGGTCCTTCAGGCCGGAGATCTTGGCCTGCATCTCGTCGGTGGCATTCGCCGCCTTCATCTTGGTGCCCGCAAGTGCATCGGGCTCCAGCACCAGGGAGATGCCGTCCCCGTGCATCACCACCTTGAGCTCGATGTTCTCGGCGCCCACCGCGTTGATGTGGTTCTGGATGTTGCCCATGGTAGCGGCCTGGGTGGCGGGGTCGTCCACGTTCATGTGGTACACGACCTTTTGCTTGCCATAGCGCTCGTCGGCCTGAGCGGCCGCCGCGGCCAGGACGAGCAGCAGGGTCGAGAGGATCAGTTGCTTCATGGTGTCGTTCTCCGTTGGTGGTGATAGTGTGATCGGCGGTTTGCTCACCTAGACCCGCAGCAGGAGGCGCGCCGGGTCCTCCAGGGTCTCCTTGATGGTGACCAAGAACTGGACCGCCTCGCGCCCGTCGATGATGCGGTGATCGTAGGTCAGGGCCAGGTACATCATGGGGGCAATGACGATCTGACCCTTCTCCACGACCGGGCGCTCCACGGTCTTGTGCATGCCCAGTATCGCGCTCTGGGGCGGATTGAGGATGGGGGTGGAGAGCAGAGACCCGAAGACCCCCCCGTTGGTGATTGAGAAGGTGCCGCCCGTGAGCTCCTCGAAGCTTAAGGACCCGTCCTTGGACTTGCGCCCGAAGTCTACGATCCCCTGCTCGATGTCGGCCATGCTGAGCTGGTCGCAGTTGCGCAGGATCGGCACCACCAGGCCGCGGGGCGAGCTGACCGCGATGCCGATGTCGTAGTAGCCGTGGTAGATGATGTCGCTGCCGTCCACCGACGCGTTGAGCACCGGAAAGCGCTGCAGCCCCTCCACCGCGGCCTTGACGAAGAAGGACATGAGGCCGAGGCGCACCCCATGGGTCTTCTCGAACGGGTCCTTGTAGCGGTTGCGCAGCCCCATCACGGCACTTAGGTTCACCTCGTTGAAGGTGGTGAGCATGGCGGCGTTTTGCTGGGCCTCCACCAGGCGCTCCGCCACCCGTGCCCGCAGCCGCGTCATGGGCACGCGCTGCTCGGGCCGGCCGGCCTC
>JBGSUY010000800.1:0-2123 GCA_041753195.1 Chromatiaceae bacterium | reverse complement strand
GAGCCCTCGATCAGCCCCGCCACCGGTCCCGGCAGGGCCAGCCCGAACAGCCCTGCCGCCAGCCCCAGCCCCGCAAGCAGAATCTGCTCGCCCCCCCACCGCCGTGCCAGCCCCAACAGCCCATCCCAGTCCGGTGGCCGATGTTCCAGGTGCCAGGCCACGCACACCACATGGTCGAGGATGCGCCAGTACTCCCGGGCCCCGTGCACACAGAGATACAGCAGCCCGGACTCCGGCCCCAGGTTCCAGACCTCGCGGCCGCCGAAGGCCACGCGCCCCAGGAAGGGCTCCACCGGCTCCCAATCCAGTGCCAGGGGCGGATAAGGGAACCGTGTAATAGGTGACCGCCTTGGCGCCCGGGACGGCACCGATGATGAAGCGGTCCAGGATCACCATCATGGGGCCGACGAAGGCAGTGACCGTGACCCAGCCGCCGAAGCGTAGGAGGGCCGATGCGTCGCCACGGTCGAACGCGATGGGCTCCATTTGGGTGATGTGGCGCCGGCAGCGCCAGGCAAGGAGGCGCAGGGTAACGGTTCGGGCCGCAAGTGCTGATGGGAGCAAGAAGCTGAGCTGAGGTAGATCGGGATGGTGACCAGCGAGACCGCGAGCGGGATGGCCGAACCCAGCAGGTTGTAGGCGGTGTTGCGGCGAATCCTCACTGGCGCGTCGCGGTTTCAGGCGTTGCTGTCCGCGGGTGGGTGAGATCAGCTCCGGTGAACCCGGTGGCCGCCCAAAGGACCGCCCGCAAGGCGTCGCGCAGGGTGCGCAGGGGCGATTCCCTGGACCCGCGGCGGGTGGCGACGGGCAAGGGGGTGACGGCCATGCCATGGCGTCCGAGCACGATGCGTCCGGTGGTGAGCGCCCGGGGCATGTGGTGCTCGGAGGTGATGAGGTCGAGGTGGCGGTAGCCGTGCTGCCTCAGCACGCCGGCAATGCAGGTGAAGTTGGTGAGGGTGTCGCTGGCGCAGGTGCGCAGGTTGAAGCGCTCGATGGGCACTTGTTCTTCGGCGAGGGTGTCCAGGTAGACCCTGTAGAAGACCGGCTCGCTGGAGATGTAGATGGGAAGCGCGGGATGGACCTTGGCGAACTGCGCGGCGTAACGGATGCGCCGCGGATCCCCTTCCAGCACGATTGCGGCATCCGGCTCGGCGCGCTGGTTGCGCAGAATGATGCCGGCCTGGATGACCAGTCCAAGCAGCATGAGTGCGGCGGCCCAGCGGAGTAGGCGTCGGTGCCATGGGGGTTGCATGTGCCGAGTGTTGGGGTGGTCGGCCCGCGGAGCGGGCCTCCCACTGTGGGTCTCCCACTGGGGGTCGGCCAAGCATCCTTGTGGGCGGGGCGCTCGGCGCCGCGACTCCTCCCGGACTCAAAGGCGCGCGTCCACTGCATCCGCTGGTAGGGCCGACTTCACGTCGTACAGGATCGATTGGGCCTTGCCCAGGCGCCGGAGCGCGGCCGCGCCCATCTCGATGAAGGCGCGATGTGCCACGGCGAGGACGACGGCGTCGTAGGTGCCGGGCGTGGGTGGCTCGGCGAGGCAGTCGAGGCCGTATTCGTGCCGCGCCTCGGCGCGGTCGATCCAGGGGTCGTAGCAGTCCACCGCGATGCTGTAGTCGCGCAGGGCCTGGATGATGTCGATCACGCGGGTGTTGCGGAGGTCCGGGCAGTTCTCCTTGAAGGCGAGGCCGAGCACCAGGATGCGGCTGTGGCAGACCCCGATGCCGCGGCGCAGCATGAGCTTCACCACGTCCTCCGCGACATGGGCCCCCATGCGGTCGTTGATGCGCCGCCCGGCGAGGATGACCTCCGGATGGTAGCCGACGGCCACGGCCTTGTGGGTGAGGTAGTAGGGGTCGACGCCGATGCAGTGCCCGCCCACCAGGCCCGGGCGGAAGGGCAGGAAGTTCCATTTGCTGCCGGCCGCCTCCAGCACCTCCAGGGTGTCGATGCCGAGACGCCCGAAGATGATGGCGAGCTCATTCATCAGGGCGATGTTGAGGTCGCGCTGGGTGTTCTCGATCACCTTGGCGGCCTCGGCCACCCGGATGCTGCTGGCCGGGTGGGTGCCGGCGGTGATGATCTGGCGGTAGAGGGCATCGACCGCCGCGGCGACCTCCGGG
>JBGSUY010000799.1:0-1672 GCA_041753195.1 Chromatiaceae bacterium | reverse complement strand
TGCTGGACAGGCTCCGCGGGCGCCTGCGCGCCGCGGTGAGCGGCGGGGCGCCACTCCCAGGGGGCGTTGCCCACACCTTCATCGGCCTCGGACTGCCCCTGCTGCAGGGCTACGGGCTCACCGAGACCAGCCCGGTGATCGCGGTCAACCCGCTCAAAGACAACATCCCCGAGAGCGCGGGCGTTCCCATCCGCGGCATCCAGGTCCGCATCGGCGCGGACGACGAGCTGCTGGTGAAGGGCGACAACGTCATGCTGGGCTACTGGAACAGTCACGCGGCCACCGCTAGGGTCCTGGAGCCGGACGGCTGGCTACACACGGGGGACCAGGCCCGGATCGAGGGCGGGCACATCTTCATCACCGGGCGCCTCAAGGACATCTTGGTCCTCTCCAACGGCGAAAAAGTCCCGCCCGCGGACATGGAGATGGCCATCGCCATGGACCCCCTGTTCGACCAGGCCCTGGTACTCGGCGAGGGCCGCTCCTACCTGACGGCGCTCCTGGTCCTGAACGACGACCTCTGGGGCGGCCTGGCCCAGGAATACGGGCTGGATGCGCAGGACCCCAAGAGCCTGGAGGACCCGCAGTTGCTGAAAGACATGCTGAAGCGGGTGCGGGTGGCCCTGCGGGACTTTCCGGGCTACGCGAAGATCCGCCGCACCGCCCTGGCCCTGGAGCCCTGGAGCGTGGAGAACGGCCTCCTCACGCCCACCCTCAAGGTGAAGCGCCCCCAGGTGGTGGACCGCTACCGGGAGGCCATCGACCGGATGTACGAGATGGAGGGCTGAGGCGGAGGCTTGCGCGCGCAGCGGACACTGTCCTAGACTTCCGATCTCGCGCGGGTGTAGTTCAATGGTAGAACTGCAGCTTCCCAAGCTGCTAACGTGGGTTCGATTCCCATCACCCGCTCCAATCTTCCCCCTCGCGACTACCCGCTTCCACGACACTCCGGAGCTTCGGGCCGATCGATCCCGGGATGCAGCGCCTCTACATCGCCCGGGACCGTATCGAGGCCCAGTTCCTGCGGGATTTCTTGGATCGCCACCGGATCCCGTCGGTCGTGCTCGGCGATTACCTGTCGGGCGCCGCGGGCGAGCTCCCCGCCACCCTCTTTCCCGCGGTCTGGGTCCTCGAGGAAGAGGACCTGGAACGGGCGCTGGAGCTGCTGCCGCGCTTCATCGCCGAGGGTAAGGGACAACCGGGCGGTCCAGCCTGGATCTGCGACGCCTGTGGCGAGGAAGTGGAGGGGGACTTCGCTCTGTGCTGGAACTGCGGGCACCCAAGGCCAGATGGGCCCGAGCCCTGAGGCAGCTCAGCCGCCCGACAGGCCCCATCGCGGCGGGGCGCCGCTCCGACCCATCGCCGGACTCGACATGACCTCGGACAGCATCGCCGGCCCCCTGCTCGACTGGTTCGAGCGTGAGGGACGCAAGGACCTGCCCTGGCAGCGGGACCCCACCCCCTACCGAGTCTGGGTCTCGGAGATCATGCTCCAGCAGACCCAGGTCGCGGTGGTGATCCCCTACTTCGAGCGCTTTATGGCGCGCTTCCCCACCCTGGCTGACCTGGCGGAGGCGCCCGCCGATGCGGTCCTGGCCCTGTGGTCCGGCCTCGGCTACTACGCCCGGGCCCGCAACCTGCACAAGGCGGCTCAGCAGATCCGCGATCATCA
>JBGSUY010000798.1:0-1549 GCA_041753195.1 Chromatiaceae bacterium | reverse complement strand
CGGCAAGGCCGCCGGGATGCGGTCGCCGCAGACGGTGTCCGGGGGTTGGATCTCCGCGTCCCGGGCCATTTCCCGCTTGCGCCGGGCCACGAGTTCCGCGGCTTCGGCGGCGGGCAGGGATCCGCGCACCAGGGATTCCAGCTCTTCGAGGTACAGGTAGAAGACATCCTGGGCTTCCTCGAGCCCCCCGGCGGGAACCAGTTTCCGTCCCAGGGCCAGAAAGACCCGACGCATCTCGAAGGCGTCCTCGGACAGCAGCAGGCTCACCTTTTCGCGCAGGCTGAGGTAGACCACCGTCGACTTCAGGAGCCTCGTGAACATCCGGCGTTGCGCCGGATGCAGCGCCCGGGCCACCTCACGCCGGGATTCGCGGCGGATCCGGTCGGCCTCCCGGCCGGGAGCCAGCTGCCGGGAGCCGAGATGGCGGGCGACCAGGCGCCAGATCCTCTCCGGTGTCTCCGACCAGCTCTCACCGGAGATGTCCGTGCCGTTGGCGCTGAGAAACCCGTAGTCCCTGAGGAAGGTCGCGAATCCAGCCAGCAGCCGGCGACCCGCATCGTCTGCGGCCAGGATCCGCTCGATCTCCTCGCAGGAAGCCTCGGCGAGGCAGGACCGCTGGTCCGCGCGCAGATCGGCCGCCATCTCCGCCAACTCCTGGAGGCGCCGGTTCGGCTCCAGGGCCTTGATGCCCGCCAGGCCGCGGATGAGGTCCGCGGGGTCCACCCCGGGCGCGTGGCGGCGGACCATGCGGTCGAGCATGCGCTTGCGCACCATGGAATTGAGCGCCGCCAGGAAGATGTGCCATTGCGAACCCGCGTGGAGATCCCGCAAGGCCCCGGCCTGGATCATCAGGTCGGCCGGATCCGTTCGCTCCCAGTTGCGCCCGCGGAAAACCTCCAGAGCCCTGTTCTGGTGGACGACGAATTCCCGGATCTCCCGGTCGACGCGGCCGTGCCGCCACAGGAAGGGAACGAACCGGCGCATGGCGAACAGACGCCCGAAGGAGGGCTTGAAGCCCGGTCGCTGCCCCGTCTCGTCCCGGGCCATCATCTCGAAGAAATTGGGCGGCAGGCCCAGGCGGACGAACAGATCGCCCAGGAGGGTCATGTCGGTGTAGAGCCGCGAATGGATCCGGCGGGCAAGCAGACCGTAGTCCAGGCCCGTCGGTCCCAGCAGACCGTCGAAGATCCGGCCCAGGACGTTGCACGTCATCCCCTGCGTGTTGGTCGACCACAGCAGGGGCTTGATCAGTCCCGGGGACATGTCGGAAACGAGGCGATTGGAGAAGACGTGCTGACCCGCGAGGGACGTGATGGGGCGGGCCTGCAGATACCAGAACCGGTCCCCGTCCCAGCACCACTCCACATCGACGGGATCCCGCAGATCCACGCCGATCCGCCTGACGGCCGCCGCCAGTTCCAGGACGGCGTCTTCAGGCATCAACCCGGGCCCGTCTGCTCCCGGCCTGGTCTCCACCAGCACGCCCCGCGCGTCGATCCGCCAGCGGGTCGGGTTGACCCGACCGCTGACCACCGCATCGGGCCGCCCC
>JBGSUY010000797.1:0-2559 GCA_041753195.1 Chromatiaceae bacterium | reverse complement strand
GCGGGTGGCCATGCGCACCGGTGATACCCCCCAGCAGGAGCGCCAGCGCCAGCTCAAGGAGCCTGCCGAGATCCTGGTGACTACTCCGGAGTCCCTCTACCTGCTGCTGGGCACCCGGTTCGCCGAGCACCTCAAGGGGGTGCACACGGTCATCGTGGACGAGGTCCATGCCCTGGCCCCGACCAAGCGGGGGGCCCATCTGGTCCTCTCCCTGGAGCGGTTGGCCGCCCTGTGCGAGACGGATCCCCAGCGCATCGGCCTTTCGGCCACGGTGAGCCCGCTGGCCGAGGCGGCGCTCTTCCTGGGGGGCGACCGGGAGGTGGAGATCGTGGACGCGGCGGCGCCCCCCCGGCTGGAGCTGGAGGTTCGGGTCCCGGTGCCGGACATGGAGCGTCCACCCGAACCCGCGCCGTCAATCGCTGCCCTCGGGTTGGAGGGCGGCTCCATCCTGGGGGCGCTGTACCGGGAACGGATGGGGACCCCGGCCGCCGAGAAGGGGATGTGGCCCGCCATCTATCCGGCCCTGCTCGACGCCATCCGCGCCCATCGTTCCACCATTTGCTTCGTCAACAGCCGTGGGCTCTGCGAGCGCCTGAGCCAGCGCCTCAACGAGCTCGCCAAGCCGGACCAGGGTGACGGGGAGGGGAACGGGATGGATCTGGTGCGGGCTCACCACGGCAGCGTCAGCCACGAGCAGCGCACCGAGATCGAGGAGTCGCTCAAGCGGGGCAGCCTCAAGGCCATCGTCGCCACCAGCTCCCTGGAGCTGGGGGTGGACATGGGGGCGGTGGACCAGGTGCTCCTGGTAGAGTCGCCCGGCTCCGTGGCCCGAGGCCTGCAGCGGGTGGGGCGGGCCGGCCACGGGGTGGGGGAGGTCAGCCGCGGGCTCATCTTCCCCAAGTTCCGGGGGGATCTCCTGGAGTGCGCCGTGATCGCCGGGCGGATGCTCAAGGGGGAGCTGGAGTCCCTGCGCATGCCCCGCAATGTCCTGGACTGCCTGGCCCAGCAGGTCGCCGCCCAGTGTGCGGGCGGCGCCCAGTCGGCGGACTCCCTCTACCGCTTGGTGGCCCGGGCCGGGCCTTACCGGGGTCTGTCCCGGGCGGCCCTGGAGTCGGTGCTGGATATGCTCTCGGGCCGCTACCCGTCCAGCGACTTCGCGGAGCTCAGGCCCCTGCTCGCCTGGGACAGGTCCACGGATAACCTGACCGCCCGCAAGGGGGCGGCCCTGATCGCCCGTCTCAACGCCGGGACCATTCCGGACCGGGGCAGCTACGGCGTCCATCTGGGCGCCGAGGGTCCCCGGGTGGGTGAGCTGGACGAGGAGATGGTCTTCGAGACCAAGGCGGGCGACTGCATCCTCCTCGGGGCCTCCACCTGGCGGGTGGAGGAGATCACCCGGGACCGGGTCATCGTCTCGCCCGCCCCCGGGGAGCCCGGCCGGCTCCCCTTCTGGAGGGGCGACGGCCCGGGCCGACCGGTGGAGCTGGGGCGAGCCATCGGGGCCTTTTGCCGGCAAGTGGCGGACCTGAAGGAGGCCGAGGCCAAGGACTGGGTCCGCCGTCAGTCCCCCCTGGATCCGCTGGCCGCCGACAACCTGGTCGCCTACATCCGTGACCAGCGGGAGGCCACCGGCGAGGTCCCCAGCGACCGCACCATCGTCATCGAGCGCTTCCGGGACGAGCTGGGTGACTGGCGCCTCTGCATCCTCACCCCCTTCGGGGCCCGGATCCACGCCCCCTGGGCCCTGGCCCTGCAGTGGCACTTAGGGAGCCGGGAGGGCTTCGAGATTCAGGTTATGTACACCGACGATGGGCTGGTGCTCCGCCTGGCGGACGGGGACGAGCTGCCGGGCCGGGATGACCTGCTGCCGGACCCGGATGAGCTGGAGGAGCGGGTCACCGAGCAGCTTGCCGACACCGCGCTCTTTGCGGGGCTCTTCCGGGAGAACGCCGCCCGGTCCCTGCTCACCCCCCGCAAGACCGCCAGGGGCCGCCAGCCCCTCTGGGCCCAGCGGATCCGGGCCCAGAACCTGTTGGCCACGGTGCGCCGCTACCCGGCCTTCCCGGTGGTGATGGAGACCTACCGCCAGGCCCTGGCGGATGTCTTCGACCTGCCTGGCTTGAGGTCCATCCTGGCCCAGGTCCGCTCCCGCGCGATCCGTGTCCATGAGGTGGAGACCCGCAGCGCCTCCCCCTTCGCGCGCTCCCTGGTCTTCGCCTACGTGGCCGCCTACCTCTACGAGCAGGACGCGCCGCTGGCCGAGCGGCGGGCCCAGGCCCTGACCCTGGACCGGCAGCTCCTCGCCGAGCTCCTCGGTCAGGCGCAGATGCGGGAGCTGATCGATCCCCGGGCCCTCGCCGAGCTTGAGGGGCAGCTCCAGCATCTGGACGAGGGGCGGCGCGCCCGGGATGCGGACGAGCTCCACGACGTACTGCGTCGGCTCGGGGACCTCACCCAGTCGGAAGTCCTGGAGCGGTGCAACCCGCCGGAGGACGCGAGCGATGGACCCCTGGCCTGGCTCAACCGGCTGCGGGACCAGCGCCGGGCGGCAGAGCTGCG
>JBGSUY010000796.1:0-1500 GCA_041753195.1 Chromatiaceae bacterium | reverse complement strand
CTACGACGGCGTGATCGCCGCCATGGAGGCCCGGGGGCTGCGGGTGATTCCGGCCTTTGCGAGCGGCCTCGATGCCCGCCCCGCGGTGGAGCGCTTCTTCATGCGCGAGGGCCGAGCCGCGGTGGACGCGTTGGTCTCACTCACCGGTTTCTCCTTGGTCGGCGGCCCCGCCTACAACGACGCCCGGGCCGCCGAGGAGCTGCTCGCTCGCCTGGACGTTCCCTATCTCTCGACCCTGGCGGTGGAGTTCCAGAGCCTGGAGCAGTGGGAGGGCTCGACCCAGGGGCTGCTCCCGGTGGAGGCCACCATGATGGTCGCTATCCCGGAGCTCGACGGCTCCACGGGTCCCCTGGTCTATGGTGGCCGCTCCGCCAGCGTGGCGGCGGACCGGGTTCGGGACATGCAGACCCATGGGGAGCGCACCGGCCGGCTCGCGGATCGGGTGTCCCGACTGGTGGCCCTGCGCAAGCGGTCCCGGGCGGAGCGCAAGGTGGCCGTGGTGCTGTTCAACTTCCCGCCCAACGCGGGCAACACCGGCACCGCTGCCTACCTCTCGGTCTTCGCCTCCCTCTTCAACGTGTTGAAATCCATGAAGGCGGACGGCTACAAGGTGGAGCTCCCGGCTGATGTCGATGCGCTGCGCGAGCGCATCGTCAACGGCAACGCCCAGCGCTTCGGGGCCCACGCCAACGTGCTGACGCGAATCCCGGCGGACGACCATGTGCGCCGGGAGCCCTGGCTCCAGGAGATCGAGCGCCAGTGGGGCCCGGCCCCCGGCAAGCAGCAGGCCGATGGGCGCTCCATCTTCGTACTCGGGGAACGCTTCGGCAACGTGCTGGTCGGGGTGCAGCCCGCCTTCGGTTACGAGGGCGACCCCATGCGTCTCCTCTTCGAACAGGGCTTCACCCCGACCCATGCCTTCAGCGCCTTCTACCGCTATCTGCGGGAGGACTTTGGTGCCGACGCGGTGCTGCACTTCGGGACCCACGGGGCCCTGGAGTTCATGCCCGGGAAGCAGGTGGGGATGTCCGCCGCCTGCTGGCCGGATCGGCTCATCGCCGATCTGCCCAACCTCTATCTTTACGCCTCCAACAACCCCTCCGAGGGGACCATCGCCAAGCGCCGCTCGGCCGCCACCCTGGTGAGCTATCTGACCCCCCCCATCGCCCGCGCCGGGCTCTACAAGGGACTCACCGAGCTCAAGGGCTCCATGGAGCGCTGGCGCTCCCTGCCCCCCGAAGCAGGGGACGAGCGGGCGGACCTGGCCGAGCTGATCCAGGCCCAGGCGGCAACCCTGGACCTCTGCGACGCGGAGCCCCTGTGGATCACCGACGCGGAGGCCCGAATCGACGCACTCAACCGCCAGGTGTTGGAGCTGGAGTACACCCTGATCCCCCATGGCCTGCACGTGGTGGGCGCGCCGCCCTCCGAGGAGCAGCGGGTGGATCTGCTGCTCGCCATCGCCGAATCGGCGCATCAGGCCCAGCCGGAGCGTGCCGC
>JBGSUY010000795.1:0-1513 GCA_041753195.1 Chromatiaceae bacterium | reverse complement strand
CGCGGGCTTCCTCGCCGGCGACGTGCTCTGGCAGCTCTGGTGTCCCCCGGCGAGCGCTTCCCTGCCCGCGGCTGCGCCCGCCACCTGGCTCTGGCCGGCCCTGATCGGGGTGACGGTCTGGGCCCTTTGGGAGCTGACCCGGCTGTGGCGTGGCCGGGATTCCTTGCGCGGTGAGCGCGCTGGGCAAGCCTTGTCAGGAGTCGCTCCGTCGCACGACTAATGGAGGCGCCCGTGCGATGCCCAGATGCGACCCGGATGCGCCCCAAATGCTCGCTTCGTTCCACCGGCCCGCCGATTCAGATCCACCACCAACGAGGACAGAGGATGCAGATTGCAATGCTCGGACTAGGGCGTATGGGCGCCAACATGGCGCGGCGGCTCATGCAGGGCGGCCACGACTGCGTGGTCTACGACCGCGATGCGCAGGCGGTGGCACGACTGGTTGCCGAGGGTGCCACCGGCGCGTCCAGCCTGGCGGAGCTGGCGGCCACCCTCAAGCCACCGCGCGCGGCCTGGATCATGGTCCCTTCGGGTGCAATCACCGAGGGGGCGGTGATGGAGCTGGCCGGGCTGTTCGCAGCGGGCGACATCATCGTCGATGGCGGCAACAGCTATTTCAAGGACGACGTGCGCCGCGCAAGGACACTCGCCGAACGCGGCATCCACTATCTGGACGCCGGCACCAGCGGCGGCGTGTGGGGTCTGGAGCGGGGCTACTGCCTCATGGTGGGCGGCGACCGGGCGGCCTATGAACGGTTGGAGACGATCTTCCATACCCTGGCCCCGGGCGGTTCCGGCATCGCCCCCTCGCCGGGCCGGACGACGGGCGGCAGCGCGGAGCAGGGCTACCTCCACTGCGGCCCCGCCGGTGCGGGGCACTTCGTCAAGATGGTGCATAACGGCATCGAGTACGGCCTGATGCAGGCCTATGCCGAGGGCTTCGACCTCCTCAGGAACGCGAACACGGAGTCCCTGCCGGCGGACCAACGCTATGATCTCAATCTCGCCGACATCGCGGAGCTGTGGCGGCGCGGCAGCGTGGTGACCTCCTGGCTGCTGGACCTCTCGGCGGACGCCCTGGCCCGCAATGCCGATCTCTCCGACTACAGCGGATTCGTGCAGGACTCAGGCGAGGGCCGCTGGACGGTACAGGCGGCCATCGACGAGGCCGTCCCGGCGGAGGTGCTCACCGCGGCCCTGTTCGCCCGCTTCCGCTCGCGCCAAGGGCACACCTTCGCCGAGAAGCTGCTGTCGGCCATGCGCCAGGGGTTTGGCGGCCACGTCGAACCGAGCCAATAGGGAGTCGTCCATGTCCCCGCAAATCGACCTCACCACCCACATTGACCTACCCACCGCGGCGCTGCCCCAGGCGGATCCCTGCGTTATCGTGATCTTCGGCGCCGCCGGCGACCTGACCCGGCGCAAGCTCCTGCCCGCCCTCTTTCATCTCGCGTGCGAGGGCTGCATGACCGGGCCCTTCCAGGTCATAGGCGTCGGCCGCGAGGCGATGGAC
>JBGSUY010000794.1:0-3676 GCA_041753195.1 Chromatiaceae bacterium | reverse complement strand
GGCAACGTGGAGACCAGCACCCGGGTGGTGGACGTGGTGCTCGGGGCCCTGGCCCAAGCCATCCCGGAGCGCATCCCGGCGGCCAGCCACGGCAGCATGAACAACCTGGCCATGGGCAGCACCGCTGGCAGCGCCGACCCGGCAGGTTCCTGGGACTACTACGAGACCATCGGCGGCGGCATGGGGGCTGGACCCTCGGGGGGCGGTTGGTCCGGGGTCCAGACCCACATGACCAACACGCTCAACACGCCCATCGAGGTGCTGGAGTCGCGCTTCCCGGTGCGTGTAAGCCGCTATGGCCTGCGGCGAGGCTCCGGCGGGCGTGGGACCAGGCCGGGTGGTGACGGGCTGGTGCGGGAGATCGAGCTGCTCGCGCCGGCCCAGGTGACCCTGCTCACGGAGCGCCGGCGCTTCGCCCCCTGGGGGCTCGCCGGTGGGAAGCCGGGACAGCCCGGGGTCAACCGGTTGAACGGCGCCGAGATCCCGGGCAAGGTGTCGGTCTCGGTCGAGCCCGGGGACCGGCTGACCATCGAGACCCCCGGCGGTGGGGGCTGGGGTCCGCCGCCTGAGCGGGCCGACCATCCCGATCGAGAGGAGCAGTCTTAGATGTGCGGAATCTGTGGTGAGCTGCGGCTCGACGGTGCCCCGGCGGACCTGGACGCCATCCAGCGCATGATGCACGAGCTGACCCGCCGGGGACCCGACCACGGCGGGAGCTACAGCGATGGCCCGCTCGCGTTCGGCCACCGGCGGCTCTCCATCATCGATCTCTCGGTGCGCTCCAATCAGCCGATGGTGGACGCGGAGCTAGGGCTCGCCCTGGTCTTCAACGGGACCGTCTACAACTACAAGGCCCTGCGCCAGGAGCTCCAAGGACTCGGCTACCGCTTCTTCTCCGAGGGCGACGGCGAGGTGATCCTGAAGGCCTGGCACGCCTGGGGGGCCCGCTGCCCGGAGCGGCTCCACGGGATGTTCGCCTTCGCCGTCTGGGACGCCAACCAGCGGGTGCTCTTCCTCGCCCGGGACCGCTTCGGCATCAAGCCCCTCTACTGGAGCGAGGACGGCGGGCGCCTGCGCTTCGCCTCCAGCACCCAGGCCCTGCTGGCGGCGGGCGAGGTGGACACCGCCATCGATCCGGTCGCCCTGCATCATCTCTTCACCCTGCACGCCGTGGTCCCGGCCCCCCGCACCATCCTCCAGGGGGTGCGCAAGCTCCCGCCGGCCCACTGGATGCGGGTGGAGGCGGATGGCCGGCGCACCGAGCAGGCCTATTGGCACCTCGACGCCACCCGACCCAAGGAGCCCTGGTCGGAGGCCGACTGGCTCTCCGCCATCCACGACAGCCTGCGCAGCGCGGTCAAAAAGCGCAGCGAGGTGGCGGACGTTCCGGTGGGGGTCCTGCTCTCCGGGGGCCTGGACTCGAGCCTCCTCGTGGCCCTGCTGGCGGAGGCGGGGGTCAAGGATCTGCGCACCTTCTCGGTGGGCTTCGAGGACACGCCGGAAGAGTCAGGCAGCGAGTTCCAGTACTCGGATCAGGTGGTGGAGCGCTACGGCACCGCGCACCGAAAATTCCGGGTGCCCAACGACCAGGTCCTGTGGCGCCTGCCCGAGGCGGTGGACGCCATGACCGAGCCCATGTTCGGCCAGGACGCGGTGGCCTTCTATCTGCTCTCGGAGCAGGTCTCCCGGGAGGTCAAGGTGGTCCAGTCCGGCCAGGGGGCGGATGAGGTCTTCGGCGGCTATTTCTGGTACCCGCGGATCCAGGCTGAGCAGTCCGGCACCCCCCTGGAGCGGCTGGCCAAGCACTATTTCGATCGGGACCACGCGGAGCTCGTGCGCCTCGTCTCCCCGGCCTATAGCGGGCCGGACCACACCGGAGCCCTGATCGCCGAGCGGCTTGCGGAGCCGGGCGCCGACGAGCTGATGGACGCCATCCTGCGCCTGGACGTGACCACCCTGATCGTGGACGATCCCGTCAAGCGGGTGGACAACATGACCATGGCCTGGGGGCTGGAGGCCCGGGTCCCCTTCCTGGACCACGAGCTGGTGGAGCTTGCGGCCCGCTGCCCGCCCGAGCTCAAGCTGCGGGAGGGCGGCAAGTATCCGCTCAAGGCCATGGCCCGGGGGCTCCTACCGGACGCGGTCATCGACCGCCCCAAGGGGTACTTCCCCATGCCGGCCCTGAAATATGTCCGCGGGGCCTTTCTGGAGCTGATGCGGGACCTGCTCAACTCCCGCGCCTGCCGGGAGCGCGGTCTCTACCGCAGGGACTATGTGGAGATGCTGCTGGCGGCCCCGGACATGCACCATACCCGCATCCAGGGCAACAAGCTCTGGCACCTGGCACTCCTGGAGCTGTGGCTGCAGCGGAATGTGGATGCCGCTCCTTAACCCCTTCGCCCCCTCCGTGTCCGGACCCGTGCCAAGGGGTCGTGCGCCTTGAGTCCGCAGGACCCCATCGGGGCGACGGAGATCGCCGAAGCTCGTCCCCTGGAGCTTCCGGACCGCATCCAGTCCCGCAGCCGCAGGCGCGGCCGCGACCTGCGCTGGGCGCGTACCCCGGCCCTGGGTGCGGCCCTGCTCCTCTATGCGCTTGCGGTCTGTGGGACGACCGCCTACTCCTACCTGACCGCCCGCGCCGGGCTGATCGCCGAGATCGACAGGGATCTGCTGGTGGCGGCCCATGCCGTGCGCCACATCCTTCCCGATGACTTCCATGATCGGGCGCTCGACCCCCAGGCCATCCCACCGGTGGAGGACCGCCAAAACATCGAGGCCCTCACCGGCTATGCCCGGGACGCCGAGCTGGCCTTCGTGTTCAGTGTGATCGCGGTGGACGGCGAGGCCGTCGTGACCGCCAGCAGCGCCTCCCCGAAGGAGATCGCCGCCGGGACCGAGGTGCTGGCCTTCACCCCCTATGCCGAGGCCAACGAGCGTCTCGCGCGGGCCCTGGCCAGCCCGGTGCCCATCGCCGAGACCTACAGCGATCGCTGGGGCACCTTCAGGGCCGTGTGGGTCGCGGAACGCAGCCCCGGGGGGCGCCCCTACGTGGCGGCGGCCGAGGTCGAGGACGACGTCTTCCGCAGCCAACTAGCCGGGACCCTGACCCAATCCCTACTGACCGCGCTATTGCTCCTGCTGGCCACGATCCCTGCCTATCTCCAGATCAACCGTGGGCTGCGCCTGAGCAAAGCGAGGCTGGAACAGGCGGTCGCCGACCGGACCCGAGCGCTGGAGCGCCAGGCAACCCGGGATCCATTGACCGGCCTGGGCAACCGGCGGGCCTTCTCCGACGCCATGGAGCTGGAGGTGGCTCGCGCCGGGCATCACGCGGGGGAGTTCTCGCTCGCGATCCTGGACCTCGACCGCTTCAAATCGATCAATGACGGCTACGGTCATGAGGTCGGTGACCGGGTCCTGGTTGCCTTCGCGGACGCCGTTGGGGAGGTCTTCGGCGGCTCCGAGGTCGTGGCCCGGATCGGTGGCGAGGAGTTTGCCCTGTTGCTCCCCCATGCCAGCCTAGAACGGGCGGTGCGCGTTGCGGAAGGGCTGCGGGAGCGGGTGGCGAGGATCGTGATCGACACCCCGGGCGGTCGGCTCGCGGGGATCACCGTCAGTATCGGGGTCGCGTCGAGCACCGAGGCGGGGCGCGACGCGGAGGCGGTTCAGCGCCTCG
>JBGSUY010000793.1:0-3390 GCA_041753195.1 Chromatiaceae bacterium | reverse complement strand
AGGCCCCGACGGCCTGGACGCGCGAGCTGCTGGAGGTGCGGGACCGCGCCCTCGGCGGCGTCACGGCCCCACCCCAGGGCCTCTACTTCGTTCGCGCCGACTATCCCCCAGATTTCGATCTACCCCAGGTGCCCATGGATGACCCCGACCTCACCTGAGAGGTTGTGAACAAATCGTTGCGAGCAGCTCCCTGATCCCATCGAGGGCGCAAGGAGCCGCGCAGTGAGCGACGAGACACATCAATAGGCGAGGAGCGAACGAGCACGCGCCGCGGCGATCAGGGCGCGCAGTCGGTTTTTCACAACCTCTAATGCCTGGGCGACTCGCCAAATCCCCTCCTAGGTGGCAACCTTGCTCCCCGGCGCCGGGGCGGGCCGATGATGGTTCTGACTCTGCCTCGGCAAACACGTCAAATTGGCGTTCATTGGCGTTCATTGGCCGACGAATCCCTGCAAAGTCTCCTGACTGCTCGCCCATGGCGCGAACCCGAGTTAAAATTTGCGGCCTCACCCGGGCGGAGGATGTGCGGGCGGCCGTGGCGGCCGGGGCCGACGCCATCGGTCTGGTGTTCCACTCGGCGAGCCCCAGGGCCGTGACCCTGGATCAGGCGGCTCGGCTCTGCGCCCTGCTACCGCCCTTCGTGGCCGCCGTCGGTCTCTTCGTGGATGCCTCCGAGCCACAGGTTCGGGCCATCCTCGACCGCGTCCCCCTGGACCTGCTTCAGTTCCACGGCGAGGAGCCGGCAGCGTTCTGCACGCGTTTCGGTCGGCGTTGGATCAAGGCGATCCGCATGCGCCCCGGGCTTGATCTGATGGCCCGGGCCCGAATTTACCGAGGTGCGGGGGGGCTCCTACTCGACGCCTTCGACCCGGTCCTGGCGGGTGGTACGGGTACGACGTTCGACTGGGGCCGCATCCCTGCCAGTCTCAGCACCCCCATCATCCTGGCGGGGGGGCTCACGCCGGACAATGTGGCGGATGCGATCCGCCAGGTCCGACCCTTCGCGGTGGACGTCAGCGGTGGGGTCGAATCCGCCAAGGGCGTCAAGGACCCGGCAAAGATTTCAGCCTTCATGAGAGGGGTAAGCGATGGCGACGGCACCCGAATGGATCCTTAATCCGGCACCCGCTCGATCCGCCTGGGGCGGTGCCGACGGCTATCACTGGCCGGATGGGAACGGACACTTCGGACCCTATGGCGGCATGTTTGTGCCCGAGACCCTCATGCACCCCCTGGAGGAGCTGAGGGATGCCTATGAGCGCTACCGGGCCGACCCCGAGTTTCAGGCGGAGCTGGACGCGGACCTGCGCGACTATGTGGGGCGTCCCTCGCCCATCTATCACGCCGAGCGCTGGAGCCGGGAGCTGGGCGGTGCCCAGATCTTTCTCAAGCGGGAGGACCTGAACCACACTGGCGCCCACAAGGTGAACAATACCGTGGGCCAGGCCCTGTTGGCGCGGCGCATGGGCAAGACGCGGATCATCGCCGAGACGGGGGCGGGGCAGCACGGGGTGGCGAGTGCCACCGTCGCCGCCCGGCTGGGCCTTGAGTGCGTGGTCTACATGGGGGAGGTGGACGTGGCCCGCCAGGAGGCCAACGTTTACCGTATGCGCCTGCTCGGGGCGGAGGTGGTGGCGGTCAAGTCCGGCTCCCGTACCCTCAAGGACGCCCTGAACGAGGCGATGCGGGACTGGGTGACGAACGTCGACAACACCTTCTACATCATCGGCACCGTCGCCGGTCCACACCCCTATCCCGCCATGGTGCGGGACTTCCAGGCGGTCATCGGCCGCGAGGCCAGGGCCCAGATGCTCGAGCGCACCGGGCGGCTGCCGGATGCCCTGGTGGCCTGCGTGGGGGGAGGCTCCAACGCCATCGGGCTCTTTTACCCATTCATCGATGACGCGTCGGTGGCACTCTATGGGATCGAGGCGGCGGGCGAGGGGCTCGCGACGGGCCATCATGCCGCCCCCCTGTGTGCCGGCCGGCCCGGGGTGCTCCACGGCAATCGGACCTACCTCATGGAAGACCGAAACGGCCAGATCATCGAGACCCACTCGGTCTCCGCTGGGCTCGACTATCCCGGCGTGGGTCCCGAGCACGCATGGCTGAAGGACACCGGGCGGGCGCGCTACGACTCGATCACCGATGCGGAGGCCCTGGCCGCCTTCCACGCCCTGACCCGGACCGAGGGCATCATCCCAGCCCTTGAGTCCAGCCATGCCCTGGCCTACGTGACCAAGCTGGCCCCCACCCTGGACCGCGACCGGATCCTCCTGGTGAACCTGTCGGGACGAGGGGACAAGGACATGCACACGGTCGCCAAGCAGGAGGGCCTCACCCTGTGAGCCGCATCGCCGCCCGCTTCGAGCAGCTGCGGGGTCGGGGGCGAACCGCCCTGATCCCCTTCGTCACGGCCGGGGACCCGAGCCCCGGGGTGACGGTCCCCTTGATGCTTGCCATGGCCGCGGCCGGGGCGGACCTGATCGAGCTGGGGGTCCCATTCTCCGACCCCATCGCGGATGGTCCCGTGATCCAGCGGGCCACCGAGCGGGCCCTGGCCCAGGGTGTCTCCCTGAGTGACGTGCTTGAGATGGTGCGGGGCTTCCGAGCCCAAGACCGGGACACGCCGGTGGTCCTGATGGGCTATCTCAACCCCATCGAGGTCATGGGCTACGGGGCCTTCGCCGGGCTGGCCCGGGAGGCCGGCGTGGACGGAGCCCTGGTGGTGGACGTACCGCCGGAGGAAGGGCATGGCCTGGTGGAGGCCCTGCGCGCCGAGGGGCTGGACCTGGTCTATCTGCTCGCACCCACCTCCACGGAGCAGCGCATCTCCCTGATCGGCGAGGTCGCCTCTGGCTTCGTCTACTATGTCTCGGTCAAGGGGGTCACCGGGGCCGGCCACCTGGACCTGGACTCGGTGGCCGAGAAGGTCGCGGCCATCAAGGCGCGCATCTCTCTGCCCGTGGGCGTGGGTTTCGGAATCAGCGACGCTGAGACCGCGGCCCGGGTCGCGCAGTGCGCGGACGCCGTGATCGTAGGCAGCGCCATCGTCGGGCGCATCGAGGCGCTGACCCAAACCCCGGAGCTTATTCCCGGCGTCGTCGGCGACTTCCTGGCCGGGCTCCGCGTCGCCATCGACCGGGTCGATGCCAGTCCCTGATGATCAACAGCCACAGCAATCGTGGGCTGGAGTGAGGAACGAGCCCCGGCGACGCTGGGGCTCACTCTCGTTCGCGCCCGTCTGTGTGTCCGTAGAAATAACTGAGAAAAACGAATGAGCTGGTTTGAGAAGCTGATGCCGAGCCGGATCCGCACCGAGGCCAGCCACAAGCGGGCGGTGCCGGAGGGGATCTGGGCCAAGTGTCCCGGCTGCAACGCCATCCTCTA
>JBGSUY010000792.1:0-2302 GCA_041753195.1 Chromatiaceae bacterium | reverse complement strand
CTTCGCCCAGGTCAAGGCCGGCGGCCGCATCACCGCCCCGGTCGCGGACGAGGCCCTGGGGATGCTCAAGGTGGACGCCCTGGGCTTCGACCACATGGACCGCCGGCTCCTGGCGGCGGTGATCGAGAAGTTCGACGGGGGGCCGGTCGGGGTGGAGAGCCTGGCGGCAGCCATCGGCGAGGAGCGGGGTACCATCGAGGACGTTCTGGAGCCCTATCTCATCCAGCAGGGCTATCTGATGCGCACCCCGCGGGGCCGTGTGGCGACCCAAGCAGCCTATCTGCATCTGGGGCTCCGCAAGCCGCCGTCCGGCATGACCGGCCCCGGAGTTGTCGCGGAATGACCGCATTGGAACCTGAACCCAGTACCCTCAAAATAGCGCAGATCCAAGTGGATCTTTGGATGGCAACGCAGCGGCTGAGGGACCTGGGTTGCCTCCGCCGTGTTGGCGATCCAGCCAAGGCGCCCCTGCTTCTAACCCCTGGGCGCAGGAACAGGCTTCAACATTGCTACACAAAAGACACAACCGTTGCCCTGGTACAACGGCGGCTGTATATTAGCGTTTCTTGATGTACGAGCCCGCCGTCGCGCGAGACTGTCGGACGCGGGGCGACTTCCTCTCAGGATCCCGTTTTCGTTCGATCCCGCCGGCCCAGGTTCCAGACCGGTCCGGCGATTTACGTCGCCGGCGGCTCATTCGGACCCTTCCCGACCGCCCCTGCCGGTCGGCCTCAGGCGGCTCCCAGAGACATTTAAATGAGTGCTGAACTTTCGCTATTGAACCTCGTGCTCCACGCCAGCTTCGTCGTCCAGCTAGTGCTGCTCGTCCTGGTGCTGGCCTCAGTGGTGTCCTGGACCATGATCCTGGATCGGGGCCGGGTGCTGGGCAAGGCGCGCCGGAGCGCCAACGCCTTCGAGGAGCGGTTCTGGTCAGGCGGTGACTTGAGCGCCCTCTACAAGGACCTGAGCACGAACGAGAAAAAGGCCAACCACGGGCTACCCGCCATCTTTCGAGCCGGCTTCCAGGAGTACGTGCGCCTGCGCAAGATCGAGGGCAATGACATGATGGCGGTCCTGCAGGGGGCGGAACGCTCGATGCGGGTGGCACTCAGCCGGGAGATGGACCGTCTGGAGACCAACCTCCCCTTCCTCGCCACCGTGGGGTCCACCAGCCCCTATGTGGGCCTGTTCGGGACCGTCTGGGGCATCATGCACGCCTTCCATGCCCTGGGTAACGTGGACCAGGCGACCCTGGCCCTGGTGGCCCCCGGCATCTCCGAGGCCCTGGTGGCTACCGCCATCGGGCTCTTCGCCGCCATCCCCGCGGTCATCGGCTACAACCGCTACTCCAATCAGGTGGAGCGGCTCAACAACCGCTACGAGGAATTCATGGAGGAGTTCTCCACCCTGCTGCAACGCCAGGGGCGGGGCTGAGGCAGCCGCGACACCACCATGATCAAGCGTTCCCGCCGCCACAATCGCCGCCACCTCATGGCCGAGATCAACGTGGTGCCGTACATCGATGTGATGCTGGTGCTGCTGGTGATCTTCATGGTCACGGCCCCGCTCATCACCTCTGGGGTCAAGGTCAATCTACCGCAGGCGAAGACCGGCGCCATCCCGAGCCCCTCGGTGGAGTCGGTGGTCATCACCGTGGACCAGTTCGGCGACTACTACATCGATGCGGGGGAGGACAAGCACCTGCCCGCGACGCTGCGCACCATCCGCGACCGCGTCCGGGTGGTGCTGGACTACAAGCGCGACACGCCGGTCCTGGTGCGCGCCGACAGCCAGGTCCCCTACGAGAAGGTGATCTATGCGATGGCGGCCGCCCAGGCCGGCGGTGCGCCGGACGTGAGGCTCATCACGGCACCGCCACCTCGCCGCGAACCCTGACCGCCGGGACCTAAGACCGTGTGGCAGATACTCCGGCACAACCCGCGCGCCTTCTACTGGTCCCTGGGGCTGCACGTCCTGTTCGCCCTGCTGCTGTTCGTGAGCGTGCGCTTCCTGGAGGATCCCATCGACGGGGCAAGCAATCCCCGTGTGGTCCAGGCCAGCATCCTCGGTGATCAGGCCCTGGAGGAGCTGAGCGCCCGGATCGCGTCCGAGGCGCCCCGGCCGGTTGCGGACCGGACCCCGGAGAACCGCGAGACCCAGGCGCAACGACAGGCAGACGAAGCGGCCAAACGCGAGGCAGAGGCCCTGCGTCAGGCGGAGCTGGAGGCCGAGCGTCAGGCCCAGGAGCAAGCCCAACAACGCGCCGCCCAAGAGGCGGAACGTCAGGCCCAGGCCGAAGCTC
>JBGSUY010000791.1:0-3866 GCA_041753195.1 Chromatiaceae bacterium | reverse complement strand
CTACCTCGGCCCTGGACGCGGATCGGCGCGAGTCCTTTCTCCGGCTGCTCTTCGACGAGTGCCGGGACTCGGGAGCCACCCTGGTCTTCGTGAGCCACGACGCGGCCCTGGAGAAGCTCTTCGACCGCACCATCCGGCTCGGCGAGGTCAACCGGGCGGCCGGTCAGGGCGGGGCGGCGGGCTAGGGCGGTGGCGATCCTCGGCCTGGCCTGGAAGAGCCTGCGCAATCGCCGCTTCACGGCGGCGCTCACGGTCGCCTCCATCGCGCTCAGCGTCGCCCTGCTGGTGGGGGTCGAGCGGATCCGCCACCAGGCCAAGGAGAGCTTCACCAACACCATCTCCGGCACGGACCTGATCGTGGGGGCCCGCAGCGGTCCCATCCAGCTCCTGCTCTACTCGGTCTTCCGCATCGGCAACCCCACCAACAACATCTCCTGGCAGAGCTGGCGGGAGATCGCCGCCCATCCCAAGGTCGCCTGGACCATCCCCCTGTCGCTGGGCGACTCCCACCGGGGTTACCGGGTGCTCGGCACCACCCTTGGTTACTTCGAGCATCTTCGTTTCGCCCGGGATCGGGGGCTGCAGTTCGCGCAGGGGCACCCTTTCTCCCTGCTCTACGACGCGGTCCTGGGTGCCGAGGTGGCCGAGGCCTTGGACTATGGGCTCGGCGATGCCATCGTCATCGCCCATGGCGCGGGCGATGTCAGCTTCGCGCGCCATGCGGACAAGCCCTTCCGCGTGGTGGGTATCCTCGCGCGCACCGGCACCCCGGTGGATCGCACGGTGCACGTGAGCCTGGAGGCCATCGAGGCCATCCATGCCGGCTGGGAGGGCGGGGCCCCGATCCCCGGTCGGTCGGTGAACGCGGAGCAGACCCTCGGGCTGGATCTCACCCCCAAGGCGATCACCGCTGGTCTGGTGGGGCTCAAGTCTCGGGTGGCCACCTTTCAGGTCCAGCGCTTCGTCAACGACTATCCCAAGGAGCCTTTGCTCGCCATCCTCCCCGCCGTGGCCCTGGGGGAGCTGTGGGGGCTTATCGGGGTGGCGGAGGGGGCCCTCCTGGTGGTCTCTGGCTGCGTGGTGGTGGTGGGTCTATTCGGCATGCTGACGGCACTGCTGACCAGCCTCAACGAGCGCCGCCGGGAGATGGCCATACTCCGCTCAGTGGGCGCGCGCCCCCTGCACGTGTTTGCCCTGATCATGGGCGAGGCCTTCGTCTTGACCCTCGCCGGTGTCATCCTGGGCGTTACCCTGTTGTATGCCCTGTTGGCGGGTGTCCAACCCTGGCTCGAGTCCCGCTTCGGGCTCTTCATAGCCCTGGACCGGCCCAGCCGCTCGGAACTACTCCTGCTCGGCGCCGTGGTCCTGGCGGGGTCGGTGGTGGGCAGCATCCCGGCCTATCGGGCCTACCGGCTCTCCCTGGCCGATGGGCTCTCGATCCGCGTTTGAGGTCGCCTCGCCCGATGGGCTCGGCGTGGACTTGGTCCCCGTCCCCAGACCATCGACCTGGGCCCGGGGCTTGGTGCTTACCCCCCGCGGGCCTTCAGCCACTCCCGCATCGCATCGTTCACCCGCGTCTGCCACCCCTTGCCGGTGGCCTTGGGTCCGGCGAGCAGGTCCGCGTCGAAGCGTATCCTGGTTGGCGCCTTGGTCGGCGCCCTCTGGGGGGCTCGGGCGCCGCGGCCAGGGCTGCCGCGATCTGCTCAGGACTGAAGGCTGGTAAAGAAGGCTTGGGTTTGACGTTTCTCACTGTTACAGGAGGAAATGAGATGAGGTCCGCCTTCCCGCTCGGGGCACACCACGACCACGACCACGCGACCACGACCCGCCCGTGGAGCATCTCTAAAGACCTGAGTCGCTGTTCTTCGTAAGATTCGCGAGCGTCTTCCGCGGTTACCATCTATCCAGCCATCCATCCATCGAGCACGAGCGAGCACCCGGCTAGGTCGATTAGGTGCTTAACGAGGTTGCTGCGGCGCTTTGTCGCATCGAACCTGACCATATGGAACGTGACCATGGCTCAACGCAACTCACAGGATGCCCGACGTTCGAGCAAATTGTTCATACGCTGGCCGAGCCCCTTGCCCTACGGGTAGGCTGTCGTCCCCAACGCGCAACGCCCAGCGCCTCAACGAAGGATTTACTGGATGGCCAAACACGCGACCCTTGCGACGGGACCCGTCGCCCGGAACGACACGACACGTTTCCTCGTGGAGCTGATCAAACCGTCCCACTACGACGACGATGGTTATGTGATCCAGTGGCTCAAGGCCTGGATCCCATCCAACTCCCTGGCCAGTCTCTACGGGCAGAGCATCCAAGCAGCCGAGGCCCGAGTCCTGGGCGATGGGGTGGAGATCGAGACTCGGGCCTACGATGAGACCAACACCCGGGTCCCGGTCGAGCATATCTGCGAGCGCATCCGCCGCGCCGGGGGCAACGGGATCGTCTGCCTGGTTGGGGTCCAGTCCAACCAATTTCCGCGGGCCATGGACTTGGCGCGGCGCTTTCGCGCTGCCGGGGTCCAGGTCGCCATCGGCGGCTTCCATGTGAGCGGCTGCCTGGCCATGCTCCCGGAGCTGCCGGCGGACCTGCGCGAGGCCCTGGATCTCGGTATCACCCTCTTCGCGGGGGAGACGGAGGGCCGCTTCGAGGCCTTCCTGCGTGCCGCCTACGCCCGCAACCTGGAGCCCCTTTACAACTACATGAGCGACCTGCCGAATCTGGAGGGGGAGGTCCTGCCCTATCTCCCGCCCGAGGTCGCCCGCCGCTATGCCCCCATGCCGGGGACCTTCGACGCCGGGCGTGGCTGCCCCTTCCTGTGCAGCTTCTGCACCATCATCAACGTCCAGGGGCGGAAATCCCGTTACCGCTCACCGGACGATGTGGAGCACCTGCTGCGCAAGAACCTGGCCCACGGCATCCGCCACTACTTCATCACCGACGACAACTTCGCCCGCAACCGCAACTGGGAGGCGATCTTCGACCGCATCGCGGCAGTGCGCGAGGAGCTAGGGGTCAAGCTCAACTTCACCATCCAGGTCGACACCATGTGCCACACCCTGCCCGGGTTCGTGGACAAGGCCCGCCGGGCAGGGGTGTCGCGGGTCTTCCTGGGGCTTGAGAACATCCGCCCGGAGAACCTGGGGGCGGCGCGGAAGAAGCAGAACAAGATCGAGAACTACCGGGAGATGCTGCTCGCCTGGCAACAGAAGCGGGTGACCACCTATTGCGGCTACATCCTCGGCTTCCCGGAAGACACCCCCGCCCAGATCCTGGAGGACATCGCCACCATCCAGCGGGAGCTTCCGCTCGACATCCTTGAGTTCTTCTGCCTCACGCCCCTGCCGGGCTCGGTGGACCACCAGCGCCTGGCCGCCGCCGGGGTCCCGCTGGACCCGGACATGAACATCTACGATCTGGAGCACGTCTGCACCATCCACCCGCGGATGACCAAGGCGCAGTGGCAGGGGATCTACCGCCAGGCATGGGATGCGTACTACTCCATGGAGCACCTGGAGCGCCTCATGCGCCGGGCCGCCTCGGTCGGGCGCAACCCCAAGCGGATCATGGAGATCGCGCTTCAGTTCTACGGCTGCTTCAAGTTCGAGGGGGTCCATCCGCTCCAGGGTGGCTTCATCCGGCGCAAGGTCCGCACTGAGCGCCGACCCGGGTTCCCGCTGGAGACTCCACTGATCTTCTACCCGCGCCGGACCTTGGAGTTTGCCTCCACTTACGGCCGCATGCTCGCTTACGCCTGGAGGGTCTGGCGCCTCTGCAAGCGCGTCAGACGCGAGCAACACGCGGCCGCGACGCCCTACCTAGACGAGGCCATGCGGCCGCTGGTCGAGCCGGCGCCGGCGACC
>JBGSUY010000790.1:0-4125 GCA_041753195.1 Chromatiaceae bacterium | reverse complement strand
CGCGCTGGCGGGCTGCGTGCAGTCGGTCGCCACCCCGAGCACCAATGCCGCCGCCGCGCGAGTGCTGGATCGCCTCGGGATCGACCTGGTGACCGCCCCGGGGGCGGGTTGCTGCGGGGCCGTCGCCTATCACCTCAATGCCCAGGCGGAGGGGCTCAATGCCATGCGCCGCAACATCGACGCCTGGTGGCCCGAGATCGAGTCCGGCTGCGAGGCGATCTTGGTGACCGCGAGCGGCTGCGGGGTCCTGGTCAAGGACTACGGGGATCTGCTGCGAGAGGATCCGGCCTACAAGGAGAAGGCCGCCCGTGTCTCGGCGCTGGCCCAGGATCCGGCGGAGCTCTTGGCCAGCCTGGATCTGGCACCTCTAGGCCGGCCCGGCGAGGGGCGGCGGATCGCCTTCCATTCCCCCTGCACCCTGCAGCACGGCCAGAAGGTCGTCGGGATCACCGAGTCGATCCTGACCCGGCTTGGCTTCGTGCTGGCCCCGGTGCCGGATGCCCATCTTTGCTGTGGCTCCGCCGGGACCTACTCCATCACCCAGCCGGTGCTCTCCACGCAGCTGCGGGCGAACAAGGTGGCGGCCTTGGAGTCTGGCGGGCCCGAGCTGATCGCTACCGCCAATATCGGCTGTCAGCTCCACCTGGAGGCGGGAACGGCGCTACCGGTGGTGCATTGGTTGGAGTTGATGGATGGGCGAGTGGCGAGTAACGAGTTGCGAGGGCCGAAGGGGCGACGGTGACCAGAGGGGGTGAGCAATGAGCGAGCGTGTGGGGTTCATTGGATTGGGGATCATGGGCACGCCCATGGCCCTGAATCTGCTCAAGGCCGGATACCCCTTGGCGGTCCATGCCCGCCGGCCGGAGGTCATGGAGCCCCCGGAGTCGGCGGGGGCCGAGCCCTGCCGTAGTCCGGCGGAGCTCGCGGCCCGCTCGGACCTGATCTTCACCATGGTGTCGGACACTCCGGACGTGGAGGAGGTGCTGTTCGGGGCCGGCGGGGTCATCGAGGGGGCCCGGGAGGGGGCAGTGGTGGTGGACATGAGCACCATCTCCCCTTCGGCCACCCGGGACATGGCCCGGCGCCTGGCGGCCCTGGGTGTGGCTATGCTCGATGCCCCGGTCTCCGGGGGTGATCAGGGGGCCATCGCCGGCACCCTCTCCATCATGGTGGGCGGGGAGGCGCCGGTCTTCGAGCGGGTCCTGCCCCTCTTCCAGGTGCTGGGCAAGAACATCGTCCATGTGGGCGAGGCGGGGGCCGGACAGGTCTGCAAGGCCTGCAATCAGGTGGTGGCGGGGGCCACCATCGCCGGGGTGGCCGAGGCCATCCTGCTCGCCCGGGCCTCCGGGGTGGACCCGGCCCGCATGCGCGACGCCCTGCTGGGGGGCTTCGCCGCGAGCCGCATCCTGGAGGTCCATGGCCGGCGCATGATCGAGGGGGACTTCGCCCCCGGCTTCAAGTCCCGGCTCCACCAGAAGGACTTAGGGATAGTCCTGGCGGCGGCCCAGGAGCTGGGTCTGGCGCTGCCCGGCGCCGCCCAGGTCGCCCAATACCTCAACGCCCTGGTGGGCCAGGGCCTCGGGGAGCAGGACTCCGCGGCCATCTACAAGGCCATCGAATCCTTGAACGGCCTGCCCCGGTTGGATGGCGTTGGATGAAGGTCCGGCCCACCCGTCGTCCACGGGGGGGCCGCGGGCCGCGTGCGGTATCACTTGGACGCCTTCGCCTTGTCCAGGAGCCGGGTGGCGGTCGGGCCCATGCCACTCAACTGAAGGACCAGGGGCTCGTCCTTGGTGGCGACGAAGTGGTGAACGCCGGCCGGCTCCACGTAGAAGCTGCCGGCGGGGAGCGCCTGGAGCCGGGTCTCGGCGAAGGTGTCCCCGTAACCGATGTACCAGGTCCCGGAGAGGATCGTATAGCTCCTCTGGTCTGGATGGGTATGGGCCTGGATGGCGAAGCTCGCCGGGAACCGAACCCGCTCCATGTAGGGCCCCTCCGCCTTCGAGCTGCCGAGCAGGGCGGCGTTCTCCACGCCCGGCACCCGGCCGGGCGTCCAGGTGAGCTGCGAGGGCGTCAGGGATACGGCACCCTGGGGAAGGTCACCACCCAGGGCCGTCGGACAGCGAGCTCGCCGTGTCCGCCGAGCGGCTACCAGTCTCATTGGCGTCCCAATTTAAGCCCGTGAGTATGTAATCCAGCAGGATGGGTCTGCCGTCGACCGATGCCGTCACCGAGACCTTCGTGGGCGAGTGGATGGAGCGGCCCTCCACCGCAAGGGCGGCACCGGGGAAGCGCCGGGTGAGCTCCTGACATACCAGCTCGGAGCCTGGCCCGATGTCGCCCATCTCGGGCGGGTCCGTCACGCAGCTCGCACTCGCGCCTAGGGCGAGGGGAAAGATGGAGAGGATGAGGATTCTGTTCATGGTGTCTACCTCCGCGCCATCGCACGTCGTTCTTCGAGCCAGACTGGATGGTCTAGATGGTGCGGGCTCGACGCCTCCATCTACGGGTATAAGTCTGGACTCGGGCGTGGCCCGGGCCTATGAACCCGATGCCCTAAGACGAAGGTCGCAGCCGCGGACGGGCAACCGCAACACGCTGTTCGGACTTGCTTTTTCCTGAAGCTTGTCGGTCGTCTGGAAGGGGGATCTAATACCCTGGACCTAGCACCTTCGGGCCTGTCGCGAACCACCGGGAGCGGGCAGTGAAGATTCTGGTTGCCGACGATCATCCGCTGCTCCGCGAGGCGCTGCTCCTGGTGCTCCGGGAGCTGGGGGGCGGGGTGACGCCGATAGAGGCGGCGGACGGCGAGGCGGTGCGGCGCAGGGCGGCCGAGCATCCCGACCTGGACCTGGTGCTGCTCGACCTCTGCCTGCCCGGCGTGCGCGGGCTGGAGCTGTTCGAGTCCTTGCGCCGGGACTACCCGACCCTGCCGCTCGTGGTCCTCTCGGCGCTGGATGACCCGGGCACCGTCAAGGCGGTGCTGGCCGGCGGCGCCCTGGGCTTCATCCCCAAGTCGTCGCCCCATCAGGTCATGGTCCAGGCGCTCCGTCTCGTCCTGGCGGGGGGACGGTACCTGCCCCCCGAGCTGATGCCCGAGCTGGCCGGCGATGACTGGGCATCGGTCCCGGCGCGCGCGGCGAGCCCCGGAACCCCTGGGGGACTCTCGGTGGAGGCCCTGGGCCTGACCGGGCGCCAACAGCAGGTGCTCGCGCTCCTGGCGCAGGGCAAGTCGAACAAGCAGATCTGTCGGGCGCTCGGCCTGGCGGAGGCGACGGTGAAGGTCCATGTCACCGCCGTCCTCAAGGCGCTCAGGGTGACCAGCCGCACTCAGGCCGTGGTCGCCATCAATCGCCTCGGGCTGCGGATCGAGGGGCCGGACGGTGCGGGCGGCGAGCCTCCGCGCAGGCTGTAGCCCGGATGCAGCGGTAGCGAAATTTGGGGCGGCGTCGCCCGAACCGCGTGGTTGACAAGGGTCCTGGATGGGCCTAGCTTCGGCCGTACCGAAACTTGTACGGATTCCTCCACGCCATGACGACCCTCACCGCCACCGATGCCCGGGCAAGCCTGTTCGAGCTCCTGCGCGGGGCCAATGAGCGCCATGAGATCTACCATATCCGCCATCGTCAGGGAGACGCCGTGCTGATGTCGGAGGCGGAATACGAGAGCCTCATGGAGGCCCTGGCGCTGTTGTCCGCACCAGGCTTCAGGGACGCCTTCGACCGGGCACGCGGCGAGGCGGATCGCGGTGATACCAGGTCGTTCGACGAGGTCTTCGGCGAACCCCAATGAGCCCGGCGGCGAGCTACCGGGTGTGTTTCACCCGCCAGGCCGAGAAGGACATCGCGAAGCTCACCGAGAAGCTGCGCGCCAAGCTCAAGGACATCGCGCGCAAACGTCTCGCGGTTGATCCCTACTCCGGCAAGCCGTTGACCGGGCCCCTCAAGGGCTATTGGTCCATGCGCCTGAGCTACCAGGACCGGATCGTCTACAGCATTCAGGAGGACGAGCTTGTCGTCATCGTCCTGCGCGCGCGAACCCTTTACGGCGATTGAGCCTGTTCTGGGGCGCGCGCCGCCGCGACGAGGTGCTCGACGAGGGCGCGCAGCTTGGCCGGCGCCACCG
>JBGSUY010000789.1:0-8912 GCA_041753195.1 Chromatiaceae bacterium | reverse complement strand
GTCCGCCGGCCAGTCCGACGCCAGAACCGTCACCGGCCACAGGAGGCCGGCCTTCGCCGCCAGGGCCACCGGGCCGGCGGCCAGGCCCGCTTGCAGAAGGGATCGTCTATTCATGGTATCGCCTCGCGCTTCTCCCGCTTGGCCCGGATCAATGGACCCATTCCCGGGACCCATCCGTGGCTTGAGCATGGTCGACGCTTCGCCGAGTTGCCAGGGCCTAAGGCCGACTTTTTTACGATGTTATTTCGACCAGGCTAAACTCGACTTGTTCGGGAGGTACTGGCAGGGGGTGAAGGCATTGGGATGAACCTTGCGCCGATTCTGACCGCTCGCAGCGAGTCGCCCTTGGGGGTGGGGGACTGGCAAGTGGACGCCCGCGCCAACGAGATCTGGCGCGGCGCGGAGAGGGTCAGGCTGGAGCCCAAGGTCATGCAGGTGCTGTGCTTCCTCGCGCAGCGGCCTGGCACCGTGGTCTCCCGCGAGGAGCTGGAGGCGATCGCCTGGCCGCGCATGGTGGTGACCAGCGACGCCGTGACCGGCACCATCATCAAGCTGCGTAAGGCCCTGGGGGATGAGGCGCGGCACCCCAGGTACATCGAGACCGTCTCCAAGAGCGGCTACCGGCTGATCGCCGAGGTGAGGCGCGAGCCGCCGCCCCGATCGGCCCCCCGAGCCCCTTCCCCGCGCAGACCCAGGATCCTGGTCCCGGCGCTCCTGGCCCTCGCCCTGGTCGCGGCGGGGGGCCTATGGCTGATCCTCGGGGATGGCGAGCGGCCCCCCTCCGGCTCCATCGCCAGCGCCATCCCCCTGGACCAGAAGCCGGGCATCGCGGTGCTGCCCTTCGAGAACCTCGGCCCCACCCCGGAGCAGGACTATTTCGCGGATGGCATCACCGAGGACCTGACCACGGACCTCTCCAAGCTCTCGGGGCTGCGGGTCCTCGCCCGGGACTCGGCCCTGGCCTACAAGGACAGCCGGGAGGACGCCCGGCACATCGCCGAGCAGCTCGGCGTCGATTTCCTGCTCAAGGGCAGCGTGCAGCGCTTCGCCGGCCGAGTGCGCATCAATACCCGCCTGATCGATGGCCGGCACGGCGGCAACCTTTGGGCCGAGCGCTATGATCGGCAGATCGAGGACATCTTCGCGATCCAGGACGAGATCGCGGGGCGGATCGTCGCGGCCCTGGCGGTGGAGATCGCCCCAGCCGACCGGTCCAGGCTCACGCATCAGCCCCAGGCGAGCGTCCATGCCTACGACGCATTTCTGCGCGGCCTCGACTTTCAAGGCCGGCGCTCCCGCGACGACGTGCGGCAAGCGATCGAGCACTATCAGAAAGCAATCGCGCTGGACCCAGGATTCGCCCGCGCCTATGCCGGTCTGGCAATGGTGTACATGCGCGATCTGGTGGACGGGTGGGACCTCGCTCAAGGTGACGCCCTTGAGCAGGCCGCGGCGCTCACCGAGACAGCCAAGCGCCTCGACCCCTCGGTGCACCAGATCTACTTTGTGGACGGATTCATCGAGCTCTTCCAGCGCGACTACGAGGCGGCCATACGCAACGCAGAGCACGCCATCGCCATCAATCCCAACTATGCGGATGGGTATGCCCTGCTCGCTTGGACCCTGCACTTCGCGGGACGACCCAGCGAAGGTCTCGCCAGCATGGAGCGGGCGGTGCGTCTTAATCCCCGGGTTCCCGCCATCTACCGGCTGGTCCGAGGTGCCCTTTATTACTCGATGGCGGAGCTCGATCGGGCGCTCGCGGACTTCGAGCGCGCAGCCGAGATGAGCCCCAGCTTTCAGCTCGTGCGCACTTGGCTCGCGGCGGCCTACGCCGGCGTCGGGCGCCTGGCGGAGGCCCATTGGGAGGCCCAGGAGATCCTCGCCCTGGATCCCAGCTTCTCGGTCGCACGGGTCGAGCAGGCCCTCCCAATCTGGAACCCCGAGTATCGTGAGCGTCTCGTGAACGACCTCCGGTTGGCGGGGCTGCCCGATTGAGGTGCCCGGACCCGGAGGTCCATTGGCTCTCGCGCCGCCGGAACCGCCGGGAACACCCTGCCTCAGCCAGGTCCGACGCCCTCTGACGTAACCGACTGCGCCCACGACCATCCTTCGCATCGCAGCCCCGCGGGGAGGCTTGAACGGCAAAGCGTCGGAAAACCATCGGCTTGTCGTCGGGATAAATGCTGCAACCTGTGTTTTCCTGTTACGCGGAGGGCCCCGTGGAGGAGCGCCAAAAACCCGTCACGACCATCGAGGAGGCAGGAATGAACGCCGCGATCGCAGCACGCTCGACGCTCTGGCTTTGCGCCAGCACCTTGCTGGCCCCGCTCATCACCACAGCCGCCGAGGCACCGGCGGACGCCATTATGCTCAGACCCGATCAGCTCGAATGGGTCGACAATCCGCGCGTGCCAGGACTCGGGCTGGCGCGGATTCTAGGTGACGAAAAGGAGTCGGGGCCTTACACCTACCGGGTCAGGTTTCCGGCCGGCCGTGTGGTCCAAGCCCACACCCATCCAGACGACCGCACCTACACCGTGATCTCCGGCACCTGGTATGTCGGATGGGGTGACCGATACGACCCTGCGAAGCTCAGCCCCCTGCCGACCGGCAGCCTCTATACCGAACCGGCCGGCGTCCCGCATTTCGTCGCCACGCCGGACGGAGAAGCGATCGTTCAGGTCAGCGGGACAGGACCGACACGCGCCGACTTCGTGGATGCCGCCCACGCGCCGAAGCAATGACCCCAGTGCAAGGGGTCCGGAGTGCTGTGCCCGGGGTACCAAGTAAGCACACGCCAGTCAGCGCGCCGGGCCCTGACTCCCGACGACAAAGGAGCGAAGCCATGCCTACCACCCGTATCGCCGCCGTATCCGTGCTCGCCTTGCTCCTGATCGCCGCCGACCCGGCAAGGACCGGCGACTTCGACGATTCGGCGGTCAGCAAGCTCGACTACCCCGACTGGTTCGAAGACAGCTTCCTCGATCTGCAGTCAGACCTTGAGGAAGCGTTGGACGCGGATAAGCTGGGATTGATGGTCCTTCTCGGGACTGAGGGCTGCTCCTATTGCGCGGAATTCATCCGCGCGAGCCTGGAGGACCCTCGGCTCGGCGAGCGGGTTCGGAGCCATTTCGACGCCGTCAGCTTAGAGATCTTCAGCGATGCCGAGATGGTGGGCCCGGGCGGCGACTCACTCCCGGTCAAGGCGTTCGCCCAGCGCGAGGGTGCGGGCATGGCCCCCTCGCTGCTGTTCTACGGCGAGGGATCGAGACCACTCTATCGCGGGATCGGGTATCACTCGCCCGAACGGTTCGCGATGGTGCTCGACTATCTGATCGGTGGTCACTTCGAGCATGCCTCGTTCCGCGACTTCGCGCAGGCGCGCCAGGATGGAGCCGAGCCATCCTCGCAACCCTACCACTTGCTTCCCGACCCTCTCTTCGGCGCACCGCCCTATGCCTTGGATCGCAGCCGAGTCCCCGCCCAGCGTCCGCTGCTGGTGATCTTCGAGGGCAAGGACTGCGCGGACTGCCCTCGCCTGCACCAGGAGGTCCTGGCGCTACCCGAGGTGCGGGAGCTACTCGCGCGATTCGAGCTGGTACGGCTGGACGCGGGCGACGACGAGACCCCCGTGTTGGCGCCCGACGGGCACCGGACCACCCCAGCCCGCTGGTATGCCCAAGCCGGCTTCTCGGCCCTTCCGGCCCTGCTGCTCTTCGAAGAGGGCGGGCGCGAGGTCCTTGGCACCGACACCCTGGTACTGCGTCAGCGGATGATGAACGCGCTGCTCTACACCCTGGAGCGCGCCTACGAGAAGGACTGGACCTACCAGCGCTTTGCCCGATCCAAGGCCCTCGAACGTCTCCGGCCTTGAGCGCCGGGCACGGGGTTCACACAGGCGGTCTGGGCCGCGCAGGGGGTAGTCCTTGGTCCCAGGGTGCCCGTCCAGTGCCCCCAACCGGGGCGCTTGGAGCATCCATTGCGATCGGACTCAGTCAGGGAGAAAGGACTGCGAGAGGATCTGCTCAATGGTCCAGGGGCAATCCTCGGGGAAGAGGTCGAGACCGGTCTCGTCGACGGCCCGGGCGACGGCATCCGCCCAGACCCCTTCGAGCCAGGTTGGGTTTGCCAGCGCCACCTTGAGGCTCGGGGTACCGGCGATGTGCGCGGCGATGGCCCGGCGCTGCTCCTTGATGGTCCGTTGCCAACTGGAGCCACGCCGCTCCGGCTGATACCGCCACTTGAGCAGATGGGCAAGAAGGAGGGCCAAGCGGCTCGCCAGTTCCCGCTGCTCACTCTTACCCACGTCCTCGATTTCCTCGGCCAGGTGCGCGATGTCCAGCTCAGAAAGCTTGCCCGAGCGCAGCAGCGCCGCCTGCTCGTTCGCCCAAGCGATGATGTCGGTCTCGTAGGGGGTACCCATTCGTCCTTCCCTCGATCGCCGCGTGAGGACCTCAGCGGCAACTCGATCCGCCGACACCCTAGCCTTTGTCGCGAAGGGGGTCAATGCCGGGTCGGCCTGCCCGCCATGGACGGCGGGCAGGCCCATGGGGCTACTGCGGCTGAGACGGCGCCGGGGGCTCTTCGACTGGCGGCGCCGGCTCGGGAGCAGACTCGGCCCTGGCGGCGGGGTCGAGATCCCGCACGGGCTCGCCCGAGGGGGCTGATGGGGACTCGGTTGCCGGCTCCACTGCCCCTTCCGATTGGGATCCGCTGTCCGAGGGTACGCCTGTCTCGGCGTCGACGGGTGCCGCGCCTTCCTCGGACGGGACCGCCTCCGCCTCGGCCGGCTTGGCCCCGAGGAGATTGTCGCGGCTGAGATCCTTGAGACCCTCCAGGTCGAGCTCCGAGAGCTTGTAGTACCAGGGCCGATCGGAGACTTTGAGCACCAGGTCTTGGCTGCCCTGGGCCTGGGAGATGCGGTACTGGCGCTCGGTGCCGCCCGCGAGGCCCAGGGCGATCTCCAGCATGGGGGCCGACTGGCTGTACTCGGGCTTGTCCTCACTCCCCAGTATTCCCCGGTAGCCCAAGTTGGCCAGGCGGCTCAGCAGTCCGGTGACGGCCGCCGCATCCGGGGCCTGGTCAGAGCCCTCGAGCCTCCAGTTGCCATCGTCCTTGACCAGGGTCCAGTCACCAGATCCGACCCGCTCGATGGTCTCCTGAGCCAGCCGGAGGTTGTCCCGTGCCAGCCAGTCGTCGCGGCGATTGGAGGCCTCGAAGAGCGGCAGCTCCAGGTCGTAGACAACGGCCTCCCCCGCCGGTCGGGCGAAGGTCCGCCGGAAGCCGGGGGAGTCGCCGAGGATCAGGGTGGCGACGGGCTTGTCACCGGACTCGAGAAGGACCCGGCGCTCGTACCCCTCGTCGGCCACCTTGTGGCGCCGCTGGGCCTCAGGGCTGGTGGCGATGGGCAGGGGGCGCTTGAGACCCGCGAGCTTCTCGATGAGCTGGTCGGCCTTGGTCCCGTCGGCCGGGAAGTCGGCGAGGTCGGCGAGGACCCAGCCCTGATCGGCCTTGGCCAGCGTCACCGGACCCTCGCTGCCCCCTTCGATCCGGATGGCCGTGACCGACTTGGGATCGAAGTCGAGCAGGGGGGTGTCCAGGGCGGCCGGGGTCAGGGCGCCCCGCCCACCCAAGGAGAGGCCAAGGGCGGCCAGGGTCTGGACGCCGAGCAGCACCAGCAGCCCCAGCACCAAGGGTGAGCGCAGGACCTGGGACCAGGCACCGGATCCGGAGGTCTGCATGGGTGTCTTCAGGGTTTCAGTTGCGTCCATCGCTCAGGCCTCCCGCGTCTCAAGATACTGGGCCTGGGCCCGGGCGCGCCGCATCCGGGCGCGTCTGGCGAGCCAATAGAGGAGCACCAGCCCGCCCAGGGCCAGACCATAGTTCAGATACTCGTAGAACATCCGCCCCTCCCGGCCCACGGGCTCCAAGAGCCGGCTGAACTGGCCGCGGCCCCGCAGGGCCAAGAGCCCCCGGTCCTCCAGGGACCACTCCACCGCGTTCTGGATCAGCTCGATGGGCTTGAGATAGCGGCTCTGGGTCGCCTCGTTGGCCAGGCTGATGGCGGTATCGGTGGCAAAGGCCGAGGAGCCAATTAGGATCAGGCGGGCCGAGCCGGGGGAGCTCTCGATCACACCCGAGATCACGGGTTTCTTCCCGTCCTCCGTGGCGCCTTCTTCCTCCTTGGCCGCCTCCTCGGCCTCGGCGGCCTCCGGGTCCGCGGCCTCGTCCGGATTCTCGTCAACCTTGGCCTCCGGGAGGAGCGGCGAGGGCTTGCCGGCGAAGGGCGACCGGAAGCGCCCCTCCACCGCCACCGCCAGGACCTTGCGACCCAGTTCATCGCCCCTGGGGAAGCCCAGGGGTCCGTGGGCGTTGAAGTCCGGCTGCATGTTGGCGGAGTCGCTGGTCCAGGAGCGCTCGGAGCTCTGGATCAGCCGGGTGAGGGTACGCCCCTCCTGGCCCTCCGGATTGACCTGGATCGGGGAGGACCAGTTCATGGTGATCTGGCCCAGGTTGGCGGTGATCCCGGATTCGGCGTCGAGGCCGTCGGGCCGAACATCCGGGAAGTAGGGGTAATCGAGGGTCTGGATCTCCTCAACCACGAAGCCGCCCAGGTTTCGCTGCACCGGGATCGGGAAGGGCGTGTTCTGGGGATCCAGGACCAGGAGCGGGGCGAGCCCGAGTCCCTGATGCTCCAGCCAATCCTCCAGACCCGTCGCCTGGGGCCGGGCGCTGATGGAGCCGCCGCCCAGGTCTATGTGGAAGCTCGAGGCCGCCACCAGCACGGTGCCACCCTGCATCAGGAATTGGTCGATGGCGAACTGCTGCTTGGTGTCCAGGTCCTCTGGCCCCAGCACCAAGAGCAGGTCCGCATCCTCCGGCACCTGGCCCGAGCTGAGATCCGTATCCCTCAGCTCGAAGCCCTGGCGCAGGCTCTCCTGGAGCAGGTTGTAGGCGGCGCCCTGGGGCGGGCCACCGAAGGGATTGGCCGGCGCCGATGGGGGTGTGTAGATCGCCAAGGTGCGCAGCACCCCCGGCGCGAAGCGCTTGATGCCCGCCTCGATGGCCCGCTCAAGCCCCGCCTTGTCCAGGGACTCGGGCAAGGGCACCGGCTCCGCGCGCTCGCCGGACTCCAGGGCCAGATAGAAATAGAAGGGCGTGGGATCCAGTAGGCCGATCACCAGGGGCTGGAATCCGAAGCGCTCGGCGATCTGCTGGGCGAGGGCTGGATCGGCCCCGGGATCCTGGACGCTGAAGCTGAAGCGCCCATTGGAGCGGGACTCAAGCTCCTGCAGCAGGTCCTGCAGGTCCGAGCTTAGGGACGGCAGGGGCTCGGGCAGGGACTCGGGCCCGGAGATAAAGGCGAGGAGCTTCACGGGGCTCGGCAGACCGGTGAAGAGGTCCCCGCCCCCCTGATAGCCGTAGAGCACCTTCTTGATGGAGCGGGTGATGTCGTACTCGGGGTTGCGCAGGCGCACATCGAGGTCCGTCTCGCCGCGCACCTTGACCTCGATCAGGTCCTGGAAGCCCAGGCGCTCGAACTGGTCGCCGTACTTCACCACCAGGTCGAAGTAAGAGTTGACCACGCCCGCCTGGTACTTGGTCGCGGTCTGGAAGGCCACGGGCCGAACGCCGTACTGCTCGCCGGCCTCCCGCTCCAGGTCCGGGTGGTCCGCCGGGTCCACCAGTTCCACCCGCACCCGGCCCTTGCCGGCCACTTCGTATTCCTTGAGCAAGTCGCGGATCTGAGGCACCAGGGGGGCGAGCAGGGGGTGGGTCTCGGCGCTGAAATAGCCGCGGATCAGGAGGGGCTCCTGGAGCTGACCCAGATAGGTACGGGTGGCGTCCGAGATCGTGTAGAGCCGCCCCTGGGTCAGGTCCGCCCGGGCCCCATCCAACTGGTTGAGCCACAGGTTGCCGGCCAGGAGGTTGGCCACCACCAGGGCGGTGACCAGCCCGAGGCGATGATGTCCCACCGGTCGATCCGAGTCCGCCGCCCAGCGCAGGCGCTCCAGGCTGTAGACGGCCAGGACCAGGAAGGTGCCGACGATGCTCAGGTAATAGTAGAGGTCCCGCAGGTCGATCACGCCCCGGGTGATGGAGTCGAAGCGGGAGCCGGACCCCAGGAGCCGCAGGATCTCACCCCCGCGATGGCCCAGGATCTGGGTCAGGGCGTCCGCGCCCAGGAGGAAGAAGAAAGCGCCGAGCAGCACCGAGCCGATCAGGGCGACGATGGGGTTGTCGGTCCGGGTGGAGACGAAGAGCCCGATGGCGATGTAAGCGGCGGCGAGCAGCAGGGTCGCCAGGTAGGCCCCGAGGACTGGGCCCCAATCCATAGGACCGAGAGCCGCCACCGTGATGGGGAGGGGCAGGGTCAGGACCAGGGCAATGGCCACCAGCGCCAGGGCCGCCAGGAACTTGCCCATGACCAGGCGCCAGGTGGGCACCGGCAGGGTCATCAGGCCCTCGAGGGTGCCGGCTCGGCGCTCCTCGCTCCACAGGCGCATGGTCAGCGCCGCGGTAAGGAAGATCAGGAGCACCGGCATCCAGTCGAACAGGGGCCGGGCATCGGCAATGTTACGGGCGAAGAAGGCGTCCACCCAGAAGAAGACGAAGAGTGCGACGGCGAGGAAGGCGCCGATGAAGATGTAGGCCACCGGGGAGCCGAAGAAGGCCCTGAGCTCCTTGCGGGCGATCTGGAGGATGTCAGACATGGGCGGCCTCCTTGACCGACGCTCCCGCGCCGCGGTGGGTGGCAGTCACATCGGTGGAGCTGGCCCCCTCGGAGATGGCCCCGAAAAGGGCCTCCAGGTCCCGGCGCTCCGCCTCAAGACCGAACAGGTCCCAGCCCGCGCCGGTCACCGCGCGTGCGACGGCGGGTCCGGCGAACCGTGGATCGGCACCCTCCA
>JBGSUY010000788.1:0-4506 GCA_041753195.1 Chromatiaceae bacterium | reverse complement strand
GCCTGCCCCAGGGCTACGACACCCTGATCGGCGACCAGGGCATCCGGCTCTCCGGGGGCCAACGGCAGCGCCTCGCCCTGGCCCGCGCCCTCCTCAAGGACCCGCCGATCCTGGTCCTCGACGAGGCCACGGCCATGTTCGACCCGGAGGGCGAGCGGGCCTTCATCGCGGAGTGCCAATCGGTTCTTGCGGAGCGCACGGTGATCCTGATCACCCACCGCCCAGCCAGCCTGGCCCTGGCCGACCGGGTGCTGGTGCTGCGTCGGGGGCGGCTGGTGACCTAAGGATCGTCAGCCGATCGTGTTGTGCGATGGCTGCTTTGGGAGGGCCGCTCCGCGGCGAGGCCGAGCCCGACTGCACTGGCATGATCGCCACACGGAGCGCGCCTCCCACCCGGAGAGGTGGGGAGCCCTACCACCGCCTCGGCTCGAAGCCGGGGCGGTTCTTGACCTCCATGAGCTGGTCGCCCACCGCCAAGACCAGGAAGCCCTGCCGCTCCGCGTAGCTAAGCACGTCGTCCTCGACGCTCAGGCTGGCCAGGATGCCTACCAGGGGGAGCCCCGCGTACTCGGGGAAGAACTCCCGAAAGACGGCGATCTCTTCGACGAACCGATCCACGTCCAGGCTGCGCAGCGTCGCCTTCGTGCTGTTGAGGCAAATCAGATCGGCCGTCAGCGCAATGGCGTCGAATTCCTTGACTCGTCCATCGGGGAGACGGCGCTTCCGCCGAGGCATCAGGTCCGTCACGGTGACGCCAAATCGAACCTCGATGATACGGGGCAGACTCGGTGCCACAAGATCCTCGACGATGGTTCCGAGCTTATTCGCCAACTCGCCCCATTTGCGGTTCATCTCTCGACCTTGCTGACGCACCTCGTCCTTAAAGGCCCGCAGCTCCGCTTCGGTCCGCATCTGGGAGTTGTAGAGCTTGTTGAACTCGATGCCGACGTTGGTCACGAAGGCCTCGATGGCCTCCTCCAGCCGGTCCACTCGCTCAACCACGGTCGCCATGACGCCCTCCAGAATGGCTTAGTCTCCTCGCAAGGTAGTCGCGCCTGAGCACCGCCGCAAGTGAGTGGCCCGGGTACCTTGAAGACTGCACCAGCCTTGTCGCAGCCAAGCAGTTAGCCGCCGCCGGGGTCCTGGACGACCGCGATTAGGCCCTGCTCCGAGAGCTCCTGGGCCAGCCCCAGGGTGTCGCGCTCCAGCTCCTCCCGGGTGACCTCGTACTCCTCCAGCATCTGGTCGCAGACCTCGCCCAGGGTCCGGCCCTCGCCGAGCAGCTCCCAGATGCGGGCGCCCACCGGGTCCAGGCCGAAATAGGTCCCGCTGGCGAGATCCAGGATCACCGTCTCATCACCCACGGTACGCGCCATCACCTCCGGCGGGACGCTGATCCGGTCGGTTAGATTCATGCCGCGATGCCCTCCTCCAACGCATGCGCCAAGATCGCCCGGCGGACGGCCGCCAGGTCCTCGAACCGCCGCGGATAATCGAGGCGATAATGGATCGGTCGATTCGCCAGCCTGGCCACACGATCGAAGTGCGCGGCCAGCAGGGCTTGCTCCTCCACGTCCAGCAGGAAGGAGTGCTTCACCCACTCCACCAGGGCCTGGGCCGGGTTGAGCGCCTCGATGGCGAGGACCTCGGCGCTGCCGTCCCCCAGGAAATAGACCCGCCGCAAGGGCCTGGGTCGGTCGCAGAAGCGCACCGCCTCCCCAGCCAGGAAGCGCGCCTTGGAGGTGAAGGCCAGCGCCGGCGCCGTCTCGACCCCAGGGGCGATCAGGGCCTCCTCGCTGTCCGCCCAGAGCCGGATCGAGGGGTGGCTGGGCAGGATCTCATAGTCCTCCGCCCGTTCCTCCACCACCAGGCCGTCGTCGGTCAGGAAGCGGGAGCCGCTCACCGCGAAGCTCGCCGCCAGGGTCGACTTACCGCGGCCGGACTCGCCCACGAAGGCGATGGCGCCATCCCCCGCCTCCACGGCACTGGCATGGAAGACCAGCCTGCCCAACCGGCTCAGCGCCAGGGGCAGGACCTGATTTAAATACAGATGCTGGGAGGTCGCCTCCGAGACCCCGGGCACCGGAAAGCCAGTGACCCCGAGCCCGTCCGCCGATATCTCGAAATCCGCCAGATCAGGAAAGCGCAGCAGATAGCCCTCCCCGCTGCGAAAAAACTCGGTCCACAGCGTACCGTCCGGAAAGGCCCAGGTATGGGAGGGCGGCCGGCCTACCGGCGCCTGAACCCGCACCACCCCCAGCCTAAAATTCACAACCAACCCGGTGGATAAGCGCAGCGCATCCACAAAGCTGTCCCCATTCATCACACCAGGGCGCGGGTGCGGTGACGAAGGAACCGCACCACCAACAACGCGGATCGCGGCTGGCATCGATATGCGCCACCTACCCCAACACCTCAACCTTCGGCACCGCCCCCAACGCGCCCGCGCGCCTCGCCAGCGCGCGATCGAAGGTGACGAAGCCCGTGGCACGCCGGCTACGGCACAGATGCAGGGCATCCGCGAAGTCCAGCCCCCCATCGAAGTGATCCAGGGCCTCGATCACCGCATCCCGGTCCTCGACCGTGACATGCCCGATGCCAAGCAGCCCCCGAAACACCCGCGCGATCTCAGCCCGTGGCAGCCCGTAGAAGCCCCGCATCACCCATTCCAGCTCCAAGAGCACCGTGACCGTGACCAGGCCGCGCTCAGAGAGCGCGGCAACCGCGGCGGGCCGCTGCAACGCGGCCTGGGGATCGTCCGGGTCGTCGATGAAGAAGCGCGCCAGGACGTTGGTGTCGAGAGACTTCACGGCCCCGAGCGCCGCGCTTCGGCCAACAAGGAGGCGGGATCGAAGTCCTCCAACCGGCGGGGAACCCCGCGCGATGGCGCCTTCACCATACCCGCCAGGTCGGCAAGCTCCGCAGTAGGCACCGCGCGCGCAACCCGCAGCCGCAACCCATCCGGCTCCTCCGAGACATCGAGCCGCGTACCTGCCCCCAGGCCGAGCCTGCGGCGCAGATCCGCCGGCAGCACGATCTGCCCTTTGGACGAAATAACGACAGTGGTCATGCCCAATGGTCCCGATGAAAGAAGCGCATCCCAGGCCCGAGGCTAATTCGCCTTACGAGGTAAGTCAAAGGCGCGCCCCGATTCCCCTGCCATGGATCTGGCGCGGTTCGTACCTCACCGCACCCTGACAATGCCACTTCTCCGCCTGGCGTTCCTCCCAGGCTAGATAGGCCTCGGTATCAAAGCCCGTTTGAGTGGCCAGACTCGTCATGAGGGTCTCCCGAAAAGTCCAGTCGGAGGGCCGCTCCGCGGCGCGACTGCCCGACAGCGCTCAGCCGGTCGCGGTGGGGAGCACCCCTCCCACAAGGAGCGCCACCGTCGTAGGAGCGGCGCCCCGCCGCGACCGAGCGTCTTCCAGAGCGCAGCGAAACCCATCATCCAGTCTGTTCAATCTCCAACAAACGCATTACGTTACACGGCCGCAACATTGGACATCCGACTCACGCAGCGGGATGGATCTGTCGTAAAGCGTCTCTGGCGCGATGTCAAGATGACCCGGCCAGCAAACGGTGTCGAACGCGACATACGCCTGATCGAACAGGCTCCTGTCCCTCAGGCGTTGAAAGACACCTTTGTCGAGATAGGGGCGGACATCGAACAGACGCATCTCTCCGGTGCTGAACCGCAGCTCCAGATGAAAGTCTTCGCGTGTGATTACAGATACGACTGATTCCATGAGGGTCGCGACTAACGCAACGGGTCGATGGGGAACGGGGGTTGGCCGTTCACGGCCAGCTCCCAGTCGGCCAGGAGGGCTTCGCGGTGAATCTCGATCCAAGCCTGAACCAATTTTATCTTCGCAGTCGGGATTGCTCCGGAAGCAGCGCCCCGTCCATGATCGAAAAGGTCGCATCCTGTCCCTGGTATCGGGCATGAATATGGGGCAGCTTATGCCGCTCATCATCAAATAAGTACAGATAGATAACGATCCCATAGAACATGCTTATAGCAGGCATCTTCAACTCTCGTCATCTGAGACTTGCGCATCATGAAGGCCTCCAGAAAGCCAGTGGGAGGGCCGCTCCGCGGCGCGACCGCCCGACAGCGATCAATCGCTCGCGGTGCGTAGCACGTGTCCAACAAGGAGCGCCACGATCGTAGGAGCGGCGCCGCGACGCGACGCGTCTTCCAGAAGCACCCAAGGAAGGCGCATGACCTCCCCTTGGCAAAACTCCAACCGACGCATTGGACCGTTCTCTGACGCAGACACAACCACCGACGAAGCCCTACGTCTGCTCGCCCGCCCTCCTTGTCAGACTCATTCTTTCACGACGCTGGATGAGCTCTCCACAGGAGTGTCGCGTGTCGCTCGTGAATCCGTCCGGAGGCTCCTGCCGCCGGACGGACTCGCTCCTTGGCGACAGCCTTTGATGCCCCGGTACGCCCCGCTCCGGGGTCGGCTTCGCCACGCGGTCGCCGCGATGCGGCGGCGCGGG
>JBGSUY010000787.1:0-2271 GCA_041753195.1 Chromatiaceae bacterium | reverse complement strand
GTCGCGGGCCCAGGCGGCACGCCTTGCGTCGGCCTCGGCCGGGAAGCCGTTGTGGCGAAACAGGGCGCCGCAGCATCCGGACTTGGCGGCAACCAGGACCCGCAGCCCCAGCCCCTCGCACAGGTTGCGAGCCGCAGCGATGGCAGGTCCCTGGGCGAGCCCTCCCATACAGCCGACGAACAGCTCCAGGTCAGGCGACTCGGGTGCGCTTGGGGGAACGGTCCGGGCGGTCGTCGGTATGACCCCTGCCAGCCGGAACAAGGGTCCAAGCCCGGGCAGCCGACTCGCCCCGACGCGATCGGCCAGTCGGGTGAGCCCCAGCCTCCCGTACCAGCGGGTGATCCGGGTCAGGAGCGAGGTCAGGCGGGGCTGCGACAGGAGCCTCAGGCGCGCCAGTCTGGTGGAGCGACGCCAAGGGGGAAGACCCTCGACCCGGGCGGCCTTGGCCCCGTCCATGAGCCGCCCGAAGGCGACCAGGGATGGGCAGGCAAGCTCGCAGGCGCGACAGGTCAGGCAGCGGTCGAGGTGCCCGGCCAGGACGGGCGTCATGGCAAGCCGACCCGAGGCCCAGCCCTGGATCAGGGCGATGCGTCCCCGTGGAGAGTCGCCCTCGTTGGCCAGCTGCGCATAGGTCGGACAATGGGGCAGGCACAGACCGCATTTGACGCACTGGTCCGCAAGACGAAGGAGCTCGGTGGCTCGCAAAGCGCTGAGTTGAGGAGGCTGGGGGCGCAATCGGGGAAAATCGACGGATTTTCGGGGGTAACCGGGAGGCGTGGCCGGAACCGGGCTCGATGGTGCCGACGTCATTGGAGGCACATGGTAACCTTTCGCGGTCCCGGACCGCCTGTCCCGGGGCTCTGGTCGGCTGGGAGGGTCCCTGGATGTCCTATTACCGTTATCACGTCTTCTTCTGTACCAACCAGCGCGAGGACGGGAGCCAGTGCTGCAACCAGTGCGGCGCCCAGACGATGCGCGATTACCTCAAGCGGCGAACCAAGGAGCTCGGGATCGCCGGAAAGGGGGGGGTGCGGATCAACACGGCCGGGTGTCTGGATCGCTGCGAGGAGGGTCCTGTGATTGTCGTCTACCCGGAGGCCACCTGGTACACCTACGTGGACCGGGAAGACCTGGACGAGATCCTGTCCGAGCACCTACTGAAAGGTCAGGTGGTGGAGCGTCTGCGATTGCCGGAGTGAAGAGTGGCGAGTTGCGCGGAACCGTGCGGATGTGCCGGTATCCTCTCCTTGGCCCTTGGCCCTTGGCCCTTGGCCCTTGGCCCTTGGCCCTTGGCCCTTGGCCCTTGGCCCTTGGCCCTTGGCCCTTGGCCCTTGGCCCTTGGCCCTTGGCCCTTGGCCCTTGGCCCTAACGCGGGGCTTGCTTGTCCTGGGGGTCCTGGGTAACATTCGCGGTCTTTCTCGCGACCGCTCATACATTCGAAGGCCCTCTCCGCGACCGGGGAGGCCTGGAGAGACAAGGACATGACCACGACTGTAAGCGCCAAGCCGGCCGAGGTGCGCCGCACCTGGTACCTGGTGGACGCGGACGGCAAGACCCTGGGGCGCCTGGCCACCGAGCTTGCTCGGCGTCTGCGCGGCAAGCACAAGCCCCAGTACACCCCCCACGTCGATACGGGTGACTACATCGTGGTCGTCAACGCGGAGAAGATCCGGGTGACCGGCAAGAAGCTCCAGGACAAGATGTACCACCGCCACACCGGCTACGTGGGCCACCTCAAGTCCATGCCCCTCGGCAAGCTGCTGGAGACCCATCCGGAGCGCGCCATCCAGATCGCCGTCAAGGGCATGCTGCCCCGGGGCCCCCTGGGTCGCTCCATGTTCAAGAAGCTGCGCGTCTACGCGGGTCCGGAGCACGGGCACCAGGCGCAGCAGCCCCAGGTCCTGAAACTCGACGCCTAAGCTCGCACCTAGCAGGAAAATCGATCCATGTCGGAGACTCAGTACGCTACCGGCCGCCGCAAGACCTCCACCGCGCGGGTCTACCTGTCCGTCGGCTCCGGTGTCATCACGGTGAACGGGCGCCCGCTCGATAACTTCTTCGGTCGCGAGACCGCCCGCATGGTGGTACGCCAGCCCCTGGAGACCGCCGGGCTGACCGACCGGGTAGATATACAGATCACGGTCCACGGCGGCGGCAACACCGGCCAGGCCGGCGCCATCCGCCACGGCATCGCTCGCGCCCTGGTGGACTACAGCGAGGACCTGCGCTCACCCATGCGCCGGGCCGGCTTCCTGACCCGCGACGCCCGCG
>JBGSUY010000786.1:0-18998 GCA_041753195.1 Chromatiaceae bacterium | reverse complement strand
CCCGAGCTGGATGGCCGCCGCCACCGTGGCACCGGCAAAGCCGCCGGCCGCCGCCGTCGGCGAGAAGGCCTGGTTGACGATCAGCCCCAGGGCCGGGCCCACCTGATCCAGATGGGTAAGAATTACCGCCAGACCGCCGAGCACATAGGTGATGGCCATGAAAGGCACCAGGGCGGAGGCCACCTCGGCGATGCGCTTGATACCACCGATCAGGACCAACCCGGCGAAGACCGCCATCGCCAGGCCGCTCAGCCACAGGGGGATGCCGAAGGCCTCCTGGGCCGCATGGGCGACCGAGTTGGCCTGGACCGTATTGCCGATCCCAAAGCCGGCCAGGAAACCGAAGAGGGCGAAGGCCGTCGCCATCCACACCCACTTCGGACCCAGGCCCAGCTTGATGTAGTACATGGGCCCGCCCAGGTGGTTGCCCAGGTGGTCGGTCTCCCGGTAGCGCATGGCCAGCACCGCCTCCGCGTACTTGGTCGCCATGCCTACCAGGGCGGTGCACCACATCCAGAAGAGCGCGCCCGGGCCGCCCAAAAAGATGGCGGTCGCCACACCCGCGATATTGCCGGTACCGACGGTGGCGGAGAGGACCGTCATCAGGGCGCTGAAGGGGGTGATATCGCCCTCGCCCTGCCGAAAACGCCCCAGCCACAACATGCGGAAGCCATAGCCCAGTCTGGCCAGCGGCATCAGGCGCAGCCCGATCATCAGATAGAAGCCGGTGCCCAGGATCAGCACCAGCATGGGTGGTCCCCATACCAGCCCATTCAGCCCCTTAATCAGGTTTGTCACGCTCTCCAAGGCAGTCTCCCCCACTAATTTCCCCAAGATCTGGCGGCACGACGATGCCCGCGCGCCACTATAACCGGCTGCCCAGCCGCTTCCCAGCGTGTCACTTCCCCGCCCGCCTGCGCCTGTGGCGCCGCTTTACCCGAGGGTGCCGCACCCTTTATGCTCCGCCATCCGCCATCCGCCATCCGCCGATCCCCGCAGCCCCGATCGACCCCAGACCCAGAGGCCCCGACCCATGACCGTCTGCAAAGAGATCAAGCACTTCTCCCGCACCCACGAGCGGATCGCCGACTTCTTCTCCCTGCTTGCGCTGGCCCTCCTGTTCGCCACGGTCTGGGCGGTACTCAGCTACCATCAGCAGGTGCTCGGGTGGATCGCCGGCAACGTGCTGCTGCATACCCCGCTGGTGGTGCTCGCCCTGGTGGTGGTCGCCTTCCTGATTCTTGGGCTGCTCACGGTCGGCTCGGCACGCTTCGGTGAGGACAACGAGCGCTGCTTCGGCACCTTCGCGGGGCGGCGCAACTTCCGCTCCAAGACCGGACTCTTCGGCGCCTGGATCGCCCACATGGAGAATGTGGGCAAGAGACACCGGTGAGTCCCGATCCATTCCACCCATTTCAGAACGTCCCCCTTTCGGCACCTTGGCCTGGATTGAAACGGACCCGACGGAAACAGGTCGGCGCCTGTCCCGGCGCCCAGTGACCGCATGAAGCTCCTGCTCGATTTTTTTCCGATCCTGCTCTTCTTCATCGCCTACAAGCTGCAGGGCATTTATGTGGCCACGGGGGTCGCCATCGCCGCCTCCGCGGTCCAGGTGGGCTGGATCTGGCTGCGCAAGCACCGGGTGGAGCCCATGCATCTCGCCACCCTGGGGCTCCTGGTGGTCTTCGGTGGTCTGACCATCGCCCTGCAGGACCCGATCTTCGTCATGTGGAAGCCGACCCTGGTCAACTGGCTCTTCGGCGCGGTCTTTCTTGGGAGCCAATGGATCGGCGGGCGCACCCTCATCGAGCGCATGATGTCCCACGCGATCGAGGTTCCGCGGCAGATCTGGACCCGGCTCAACCTGGCCTGGGTCCTGTTCTTTCTGCTCTCGGGGCTCGCCAACCTGTTCGTGGTCTACGTCGGCAGCGGCTTCTACGAGGCCCGCCAGGCCCTGATCGCAGCCAGCGGCAAGGACGCGATCGATCTGGCGACCTGCGCCACCCAGTTCGCCGGCGATCTCTTGTCACTCTGCAATGACGCTCATGCGCGGGAAGAGGTCTGGGTCAATTTCAAGCTCTTCGGTATGATGGGCCTGACGATCCTGTTCGTGGTCGCCCAGGCCTTCTACCTGGCCCGCCACATGAAAGACGAAACGGAAGCCGCGGAGACCAACTGACGTGCTCTATGCCATCCTGGCCACGGACCGTCCCGGCAGCCTCGGAGCCCGGTTGGGGGCGCGACCGGCCCATCTGGAGCGCCTCCAGGCGCTGCAAGGGGAGGGGCGGCTGATCCTCGCGGGGCCACATCCGGCCATCGACAGCACCGACCCCGCGGAGGCCGGCTTCACCGGATCCCTGATCGTGGCCGAGTTCCCGGACCTGGAGACGGCCCGGGCCTGGGCCGACGCCGACCCCTACGTGGCAGCCGGCGTCTACCAACAGGTCCAGGTCAAGCCCTTCAAGCAGGTCTTCCCCGCCTGACGCGCACGTGACCGCGCCAGACCAACGCCAACTGGATCCAAGACGCGCACCCATCCCTTGCCGGCGGCATCCGCGCCGGTCGCTGCATCACCATTGATTCACCCCCAATGATTCATCCCGAAGGAACCTGAACGAGCATGATCAAGAATCCCATCGCCCTACTCCTCGCCGCCCTGCTGGGCGCCGGCACCTGCCTCGCCGAAGACACCAAGGAGGCGACACCCCCGGCGGGCGACGCCAACATCGCCACCGTCAACGGCACCCCCTATTCCCTGGATCTCTTCCGCATGTTTTACATGGATCGTATGCAGGAGACCCAACACGAGAACGACCAAGCCTTCCAACAACAGGCGTTCAACGAGTTCATGAGCCTGGTGGTGGCCTCCCAGGAGGCCGACCGGCGCAAACTTCAGGACGACCCGGGGGTCGCCACGGCCCTGGAGCTCCAAAGGCTCAAGGTGATGTCCAACGCCGCCCTGGCGTCCATGGCCCGCGAGATCCAAGTCAGCGACGAGGAGCTCGCCCAGGCCTACGAGCAGGTCAAGAAGCAGGCCGCCCGCACCGAGTACAAGGCGCGCCACATCCTCGTGAAGGATGAGGACGAGGCGAAGAAGCTCATCAAGGAGCTGGACAAGAAGGCGGACTTCGCGGCGCTGGCCAAGAAGCACTCGCTGGGCCCCACGGGCAAGAGCGGGGGCGAGCTCGAGTGGTTCGACAAGGACCAGATGGTGCAACCCTTCGCCGAGGCGGTCGCCGCCATGAAGCCCGGTACCTACACCAAGGAGCCGGTCCAGACCCAATTCGGCTGGCACATCATCGAGCTCCAGGAGACCCGTACCGCCGAGCCACCCAAGCTCGAGGATGTCAAGCCCCAGTTGACCGCCATGGTGCAGCGCCAGAAGCTCGGCGGCGAGCTGGCCGCGATGCGCGACAAGGCGATGGTCGAGCTCAACGAGGAGGTAGTTCAGGTGAAGCCGAGGGATGAGGCGGCCGCTTCGACATCCAAGGAGGACGCGGCCCCGCAGCCGCTCAAGTCAGAGACGGATAAGAAGTAGCGCCCCGCGACCCCAGGCCCCAGCGTCGATCACGAGAGGACCATGAGAAAGCCCCTAGCGCGCCCAAACCCGTCCGCTTGGCTCCTCTGCCTGCCCCTGGTGCTGGCCGGGTGGTGGTCCGCCCCCCTGATCGCGGGACCCGTCGATCAGGTCCAACGCCTGTCTAAGGCGGGCCTGCTGGTTCAGGAGGAGGGGCGCGCCCTGGTCGCCCACAACGCGGACCGCCCCATGGTGCCGGCCTCCACCATGAAGGTGCTGACCGCCTTGGCGGCCCTGGAGACCTGGGGTCGCGACCACCGGTTCGAGACTGACTTCTACCAGGACGGCTCCGGCTGGCTCTGGGTCAAGGGGCTCGCGGACCCCTACCTGGTCTCCGAGGAGCTGGATCGGATCGTCCAGGGGCTCAAATCAAAGGGCGTGCGCGAGATCAAAGCGATCGGTCTCGATGACAGCTTCTTCGCCCGCGACCTGGAGATTGCCGGGCGCTCTTCCAGCGACAACCCCTACGACGCCCCGGTCACCGCGCTGGCCGCCAACTTCAACACCGTGAGCGTGGTGCGCAGCGGCTCCAAGGTCAGCAGCGCCGAGCCCCAGACCCCGCTGACGGCCACCGCCCGGCGCTTCGGGGAGGAGGGCATTCCCGGCAAGAAGCGGGTCAACCTGAAGCAGAGGTCCGTGGCCGTGGGGTACTTTGGGGAGGTCTTGGCCGCCAAGCTCAGGGCGGCGGGGGTCCAGGTCGGCGAGGGACAGCGCAACGCCCCGCTGCCCCAGGGAGCCAAGCGCATCTACCGCCATCAGAACAGCCGCACCCTGGCGGAGATGCTGGCACCTACCCTGGAGCACTCCAATAACTTCATCGCCAACGCCCTGTTCCTGCGCCTGGCGGGCCCCGACGGCAAAGGGCAGGTCAGCATGGCAGCGGCCCAGCGTGCCATGACCGACTTCGCCCGCCGACGCTTCGGCTGGCGGGATTTCGCCATTGAGGACGGGGCCGGACTGTCGCGCGGCAACCGGCTCTCGGCGCGCCAGCTCGTCGAGGTCATGGAGGCCTTCGCCCCCTATCGCGACCTGATGCCGATTCAGGATGGCAACGGCGCGGTTCGCGCCAAGACCGGCACCCTGCGGGGGGTGAGCTGCTATGCCGGCTATGTTCGCCGGGGCGGTAACTGGGAACCCTTCGCCCTGATGATCAACGAGCCCGTGGACTACAATCTGAGGCTGCGGGTGGCGAGCGCCCTGGTCCGCTAGGGCGGCGCCGGCGAGGCCTCTTCGGGGCCTCACCCGGCCGCAGATCCAACATCCGGCTCGCCGGCACTGTGCCGTCAACCCCCGCAAGAGAGGGCCCTTGCAATATCGCTCAATACCGCCGCGCCGACAGCGTCAACTCGGCCTCCCGCTGGCCCTGGCGCTTGCGGCCCTGCTGCTCTCGGGTTGCGCGGCGATCCAGGAGACCCCGCTGCTCGGGGCCAAGCCCCAACCCCAGATCCCCTCACCCTTCCGCAAGGTCGGCGCGGAGTATCCCTCGTTAGCCCCACTGATGCGCCGGGTCACCCCGGCGGTGGTGAACGTGGCGGTGGAGGCGGTGGTCCCCATTGAGGATCACCCATTCCTGCAGGACCCTGACTTCCGGCGCTTTATGGAGCGTTTCGGCATCCCCATCCCGGAGGAGGGGGACACAGAGCACCGTCAGAGCGTGGGCTCCGGGGTCATCGTGGACGCCGGCCGTGGTTACGTACTCACCAACAACCACCTGTTGGAGGGCGCCACTGCCATTGAGGTCACCTTGAAGGACCGGCGCAGCTACCCCGCCGAGCTCCTCGGGGCCGACTCCGCCACCGACCTGGCGGTGCTCAAAATTCCGGCAACCAACATCGCCCCCTTGCCCTTCGGCAACTCGGCCGACCTGGAGGTCGGAGACTTCGTGCTCGCCATCGGCAACCCATTCGGGCTGGGGCAGACCGTGACCTCGGGGATCGTCAGCGCCGTGGGGCGCAGCGGCATCGGCGGCAGCGAGTTGGGGGAGTTGGTGCAGACTGATGCCTCCATCAACCCGGGAAACTCCGGCGGACCCCTGGTGAACCTGGCTGGCGAGGTGGTTGGGATCAACACCGCGCTGATCGGACCCACGGGCGGCAACGTTGGCATCGGCTTCGCGGTGCCCAGCAACCGGGCCCGGCCCGCCCTGGAGCGGGTTCTGAGGCGTTAATAAGCCGGTCGCCGGCTTATGGCCCGACGCCACCACGTAGGGTCCCCGGGGAAACGACCTCATCCGATTGCGCGGCCTCAGCTTCCGCCGGTTGCCTCTGGTGCGGCGCCTGCGCTTGCCAGGCCTCGCCTATTCGAGCTCGCCTGATCGATTCAGCGAGAGCCATAGACTGGCGCGCAGCCCCAGATCAACGAAAAGACGGAATCCGACAGCGGCATCCTTGCAACCGACGATCAAAGTGATCCCGCGCACGGAATAAGTTCCGGGGCCAGGTGCGAACGGTGGTTGGCGCAGCCTCACGCCCTTTATGGCGGCGGCATGGCCGCGGAAGAGGAAATAGCAATAGGTCGTAGGCACCACATAAGGATAGAGAAGCACCTTATTGACGACATCCCGCGCGCTCTCTTTTCGCCAATTGACACGACGATATCTTTCGTATCGCCCCGTCCAGGATTCCGGTCCTGATTGAGCGCGAGGCGGCATCTCACCATTCAGATAGCCCAATGCGTCTGCATAGAGATGCCTTTCCGTAACCTCGTCGACGGCCCGCTGAACGTCTAGAGATGTGTCACTCGGCCCGATAGCGAATGGATGTTGCGCGATGACGTCTCCGCCATCGACTGTGGATCCGATACGTTGGATGGTGACGCAGGAAGAGCCATCGCGGTTCCTCAATGCCCATAGCGTCGGGAGCGCGCCCTTGTATTGCGGCAGCCGGGAGGGATGAACATTTATGGCGCCGTAGCGGACGCCCGCCAGAGTCTCTTTCGGCAGTATGTCCCAGCCGTGCACGAGCAGCATATCAATACGATGCGCGCTGATCGCTTGCCGAAGGGCCTCGGTAGCGCTCCCATTGACGACGATCGCCCCCGAGGCGAGAACGCTATCCAACCACGGGCTAAACCGCTTGTACCGACCCGTGGCAAAACGCCGCAATAGAGACCAAAGCCGGAAGACGCGGAACGCGACCTGCAAACGGCGATTGCAGAGCAAATGATAAGTCGCCACGAACAGCAGATTCGCCGGGTTCAAAGAAAACCCGTAAAGGAAGTCAAGCCGCGCAACGGCAACCACATGAAAAGGCGGCCGGGAGATCCATTGAATTGCGCCCGGGTTGACGCCGAGATACATTAGCCGTACTTCCGAGACCGGAGTCGCCACAACATCTCCCCCAAGGGCTCGACTGATTTCAGTGCTCAACTGATTCTTGACCAATCCACGTCAGAGTCGAGCGGAGGAGAGCCTGTATCCCACGCCCCGAATCGTCTCGATGGCCTTGCCCGCGGGTCCAAGCTTCTTGCGCAGCCGCGCGACGTAGACATCGACGATGTTGGTCAAGGGATCCTCTGTGCTGCCCCAGACGGCATTGAGGATGCGCTCGCGGGAATGAATCCGATCGGGGGCACCAAGGAGTAGCTGCAGAATCTGACGCTCCCGCTGCGTTAACGCCACGGGCTGATCGAGAACGGTCACCTCGAGTGACCGGGTGTCGAAGCGAATACTCCCAAGCCGCAAGACGTGACGATCATGTTCATTCGCCACGGCGCCTTTGGATCGACGGAGCAACGCCTGTATCCGGGCCACCAGCTCGCCGAAGTCGAACGGCTTGACGAGGTAGTCGTCAGCACCGATCTGCAGCCCCGAGATCCGGTCATCGGTGCGGTCCAGTGCGGACAACATGAGCACCGGCGTGACGTCCTCCCGCGCCCGCATCTGCCGACAGACGTCTTGCCCCGAGATGCCGGGGAGCATCAGATCCAGCACCACCAGATCGAAATCGCCATCGGCGAGCATCCTCAGGGCGGTCTCGCCGTCAGGGGCCAGGATGACTGTATAACCATCTGCCTTCAGTCCGCGCTGGACAAAGTCCGCGATACCTCGCTCGTCTTCGACCAGCAGGATCGTCACGCGACCGCCCTTAACGCGGGCCGGGTCGGTAGCGTGAAGACCACGGTTACCCCTCCCCCCGGCGCACTGCGCAAGGCGATCTCGCCGCCATGGGCCTCGATGATCGCCTTGGCCACTGGCAACCCCAGACCCGTGCCACGGGGGTAGCGCTGTACCGCATTGGACCCGCGGTAAAATCGCTCGAAGGCCTGCTCCTGATCCTGTTGCAGGATACCGGGTCCATTATCCGATACCGAGACCAGATAACCGGACGCGACCTGCTCCAGACCGACGCGAATCACGTCGCCCCCGTAATGAACGGCGTTCTCGATCAGTATCAGCATGACCTGCCGGATACGCACGGAATCGACGCGCAGCCGGGCCTCGGTGACCGCGCCCACATAGAGGATCCGGGCCCCGGCGGATACCGCCAGGTTGGCGCTCTCTTCGACCAGCCGGAAAAGGAACCTGGATAGATCGAGCTCCTCGAGTCGCAGCCTGGCCTCGCTCGCTTCCCTGCGCGCGACGAAGAGCAGGTCATCCACGATGCGGGCGCTGTGCTCCGCCGCCGAGCGCGCCCTCTCCAAGGCCTCGCGGTACACCTCCCGCTCCTTCGGGGCACCCCGTAGGGCAATGTCTGCCTCGCCGCGGATGATCGTCAGCGGCGTGCGCAGCTCGTGGCTCACATCGGCCAGGAGCTGACGTCGTTTCGCCTCGTTGTTCTTGAGCACCTCGAGGGCACGCTCCAGCTCAGCGGTCCTGCCCGCGATGGCGTCCTCCAGGTCCCGGTTCTTACCCGCGATCTCCGCCTCGCGCCTGGCGACCTCATTGGCCATGACATTGAAGGCCCTGGCCAGGTTGCGCAGCTCGCCGGGACCACTGACGTCGATACGATGGCCCAGGTCGCCGGCGGCAAGCGCCTCCGCCCCCCTCGACAGCCGGACGAGCGGGCCCCGGATATCCCGCACCAGGGTCCATACCGTCGCAGAGGCCGAGACGAGCGCGATCAACAGAAAGGCGACTACCACGGCATCCAGGATCTCCATCCGGCTCGCCGCAGCCGCCTGGGTCTCGCTGACATCCCGCGCCTCTTCCTCGATGACCTCCCGAATCATCCGATCAAAATCCGTATCGATGACCTCGTCGTGCATCCGGGTAAGTCGCAGCGACAGGTCGCCAAGGGGGGCGCCCTTCTTCTTCAGATCCAGAATGGCGTAATGCTCGGCGATCAGGCTATTGAGGAGGCGCTCGATCTCCGCAAGGGCGCCATATTCCTGGATCTCTTCCTCCCCGACCAGGTAAATCTCTTTGCCGATATCGTGGCGAATGCCATCAAAGTCTTCTCGGATCAAAACGAGCAGGCGGTCCTCGCCTTTCCCGAGGTCACGGTCGCCAATCAGGATTGCATCGCCGAACTGCTTGAAGAGCTGATAGGAATGGTTGGAGAGCGCGAGATAGCGCTGCAGCAGCCGGTTTGCGACATCCGCCTGCTCCAGCTCCAATGAGGCGCGATGGGCGCTGAACACGGCCAAGGACCCTCCGCCGACCGCCAGTACGAGGAGAAGGCCATACGTGAGGACGATCCTTGCTACCAGCGACATTTGATCGTTTCTCTGGGACCATCGCGCGCGCCGCACCAACTCGGGGATCGCATCCTCTACGGCCTGCTTCGGTATGCAGCGGGGAAGGCGGCAGGTAAAGCCAGGCCGAGGGGCTATTCCTTCACCCCCAAGTCAAAACGGGGCCGACGCTGACCGAGCTCACAGCCCCCGGTCAACCCCGGCCCCAATCGCCAAGTCGCCCCGACGCGTCTGGCCGCCCCTGAGGGGCAAGCATGAGCACCTTCGACTAGAGCCTACGGCACTGGTCCTCCTTGTTCCCGGATACGATGTTACCGCTGCCCGTCGGCGCTGGAGTATTGCTCTTGCACTGAAGATTTCCATCGACGATGTTATTCGCGATCCGCAGACCGCCGGTGTTGCTGAAGGCCTGGATGTCGGCGCCGACACGGTTTGCCCGTACATCCAGATACTTGCGGTTTTGCTTCATCTGAATATTTCCATCAACGTCATTTCTCAGGATGACACTCGTGGCCCCTGCCAGTTTATCCAACTGGATGTCCCCCTTCACCAGCGTGTTCTCCACGCGGACGGAGCTGCCATTCTTGACTTGGATGCTACCGTCGATTTTGGCCCCAACAACCCTCAGTGTGCCGCTGTACATCAGCACGTTGCCCTTGACCTTGGTCCCGTTGAGCGTGCAGGTGCCACGGACGACGATGTTACCGTCGATCGTCACGGCTCCACGATTCGGCGGGCACGGATAGTCGCCCGCCCAGGCGGACGGAGCGCCACCCAAGCCGGCAGCGCACACAAGTGCGAGCAAGGACGCTTTGTAGTGATTCATCGGATTCAACCTCTGATAACGTTAAAAAAACAGCAGCCGCATGACGAATTTGCGGAGAAGCTTCAGAGCCGATCTCGGCTCGACCTCGCCCCAAAGTCGGGGCTGGTCGCCTGGGGGGACCCCCCGGAAACCACGCGCCTCCCGGGTACCGTGATTCTCCGCGGATTTCTCCGTTGACCCACCCCGGGGGCTAACATGGGGGCGGAGGAGGGTGGGCATCCTGAAAACTCACTGAGCCCCAGATGAAGAAAGCATTAAAAACGTGTCCCTGCGCGTCTCCATGGGTAAGGAGCTCGGTAATCGCGCGTTCTCCGAGAGCGGCTCGGCAGCGGTGGCCAAGAGTCCATCGACGGACGCTGTGAAGCACCTCGACGGATCGCGAAAGACGAGGAGCAGGACACTTCAAGGGCCGCGGTCGAGGGTCGTCTAGTGGTCGAGGAAGTTTGAGTTGTCGTTACGTCCGGAACTTAGCCATGCTTCGATCCGATCGAGGAGCTCGGGATTCTCCCGTTGGGCTGCCGCGGCCTCCGGCTCCTCGCGCTGCGCCTTCCGCGCCCTTGGCCGGGACGCTTGAGCTTGACGTTGGATGGCCAGTAGTTGCCGGTCTCGGGGCGCCAGTGTCAGGCCCCGAGAGGCATAGCGTCGCGCGTCGACACGGTCGCCCTTTTTGAGGCTCTGCTGGGCGAGCTCCCGATAGCGGGTAATGATGCGTTGCACCCCGGCCTGAGCCTCTTCGTTGGCCGGGTCGAGCGCAAGCACCTCGCGGTAGTACCCGTAGGCGTTGTCACTGGCTGGAGCCATCAGGCGATTCTTCGACAAGGCGAGCTCCGCCTTCTCCAGGAGCAGACCGACCTCGGGCGACTGCGGGGCTTGGTGGTCCGGGCTTGCCGTCTCCGCGCCAACGGGGGGCGCGGCTTCGTCGGTTCCCTTCGGAATCTCCGGGCCCAGTGCCGGCGTCCCGGCGAGCGAGTCGTCCGGCGGGACGCTTGCCTCCTCCGGGACGGTGATTGGTGGACCGGACTCGACAGAAGCGAGTTGCGGCTCCTCGGCCCCCGCGGGGTCTCCAGACGGGGCGGGGATCCCGGGATCCGTTGCCATGAGCGCCGGCACCGGGGATGGATCCGCCGACGTCGGCGACAGAGGCGTCTGGACGCCCTCCACGAGAGGGAGTTCCATCGATCCCGCGTCAGCCACGGGGGACAATTCCTCGCTCCCCACCTCTGGGACCATCTCTAGGGCCATCTCCGGCGCTCTTGGTGGCTCCGGCAGATCCAATTGCTCGCCGGCCTCGTGAAACCCGAGCAGATAGGCGATTAGGGCTGCGGCGGCCAGGCCGGCTAGCACCGATTTCCAGTACCAACCGGCCAAACGCCCGGGTCTCTCCGCGGGGTTTGGCGGGGCATTCTCCCCCGGGAAGTCCCTTGGCCTTGAACTGGGAGGCTGCCCTGAGCGTGGTTTGCTCTCCCCGGATGTCGGCAGCAGTCGGAGGTCCCGGGTCGAGAGCGGCCGGGCGGGCGCGCCGTTGGCCTGGGGGGGGAGTTCCGGGGGCGCAGAAAGGAGCTCCGGATGATCCTTTTCCAAGTGCGCGAGGACCGTTTCAACATCCTGCGACTCCAACACGCGCGCCCCAAAGTGACGGCCATGCAGCAGTAGGTGTCCCAGGGTCAGACTGATGAGGCGGGGGACGCCGCCGGTGCGCGCGTGAACCAGGCGCAGGGCATCCGTGCTGATCCCCGGATCCCCCCGCCACCCCGCGATCGCCAGGCTGTGGGCGATGAAGGCGCGCGTGTCCTCCAGGGACAGGGGATGGAGCCGGCAGCTCGTGAGGATTCGTTGCCGGATCTGCGCGTGGTCGGGCCGATCAAGGAGCTCCCAGACCCGATCCCGACCCGACAGTAGGATCTGCACCGGAGGGGCCTTAGCCCCAGGGAGGCCGACCAGCTGGCCGAGCTCCGGGAGGGCGCCGGGGGCGAGATCCTGGGCCTCGTCGATAATCAGGATGGCGGGCTTGCCCGCCGGGCACATGGAGCGGAGCTGATCCGCGAGCCCGGACAACAGACGCTCTTTGGGGGAGGCGTGGGCCTTCAGGCCGAAGGCGAAACTGGCGAGCCGCAGCAGATCGTCAGCGTCAACCCGGGAGTTGGCAACCCGCCCCACGCAGTAGCCATCGCGCTCGAGCTGCTCCGCGAGACCGTGAATGAGGGTGGTCTTGCCCGTCCCCGCGGCGCCGGTGAGCAACACGAAGCCTGGCCCAAGTTTGGTCGCTTCCAGGACCGTCCGAGCCGCCGTCGCATAGCTTTCATGGGGAAAGCTCCGCAATGGGGCCGATGTCGGCGGCATTGGGTTCAGATCGAGTGACTCGAGGTTCATGTTCGCATTCCTCCCCTGCGCTCGGTATGGTCTCGCGGGGGCCTAGGACAGTCTAGGCGGAAATTGATGCGCCCGAGCAGCAAGATCGCCCTCCTCACCAACGCCGCCGCGGGCGTCCGGCTCCTCGATGTCCGCGAAGACTCAAACCGGAGCTCAAGGGTCGCCGAGGCGCTCAAGGCGCACCGCCATGGTCGGCCTCACTGGAGCGGCGGCCTTCCCGGCGGACCCCCCGGACAAGCGGGTGAACCAGAACCACGTGCCGGGGGCCGCCTCCGATCTCGCCCAATGGGTCTATTCTCTTCCTGCGCCAAATTAACAAGCCGCAGCAACGAGGCACATAGGAGGATCCGATGGCGTTCGATGAGCAGGTAGCCAAAGACATCGCGGCCGCCGCGAAGAAAATGAACCTGGAGCCCGAGGCGATGCTCGCCGTCGTGGAGGTGGAGAGCGGCGGCAGGGCCTACACCCGGATCGGCGACAAGGACATGCCCTTGATCCGCTGGGAGGGGCACTACTTCTACAGGCTCCTGTCCGGCGCGAAGCGCGCCGAGGCGGTCCGCAGGGGGCTCGCCGCCGCCCGCTATGGCATCGTCAAGAACACCAACTCCCAGTCCGGTCGCTACGCCCTGCTGGAGCGGGCCAAGGCCATCGACGAGGACGCGGCGCTCGCCTCCTGCTCCTGGGGCGTCGGTCAGGTGATGGGAGAAAACTGGGAGTGGCTCGGCTACTCGGGCGCCAAGGCCCTGGTCGAGGAGGCCCTATCCGGCGTCGCGGGCCAAGCGATCCTCATGGCCAGGTTCATCGACAAGGCCGGATTGCGCGACGAGCTGGAACGCCACGACTGGGCGGGCTTCGCCCGCCGCTACAACGGCCCAAGCTACCGCACCTTCAAATACGACGAGCGCATGCGCCGCGCCTACGCGCGCCTGACCGGCGGCAGGAAGCCCCAGCCGGCAACGGACGACGCCATCCTAAAGGTGGGGAGCGAGGGAGAGGAGGTCACCATCCTGCAACGCAAGCTCCGGGGCCTGGGCTACCACCTCGTCGTGGACGGCGACTTCGGTCCGGGGACCCGGACCGCGGTAGTGCACTTCCAGACCGAGCGGGGGCTCAAAGCGGACGGACTCGTGGGGCCCAAGACTGCCGCGGCGATCGATGCACTCTCTGGGGTCGGGGTCGCGGAAGAGAACCTCTAATTCAGTGGCGCGGCGCCGGGTCTGATCCGAGGCGGGTCAGGAGTTGGGTCAGGCGTTGAGGGGGGAGCGTCAGGGTCAGACCCTCGGCCTCCAGTCGCTCAATGAGCCGCGCGGACTCTTGGGCCAGCTCCTCCACTTGGGAGAGATCGAAGAGCTCCAGGGCGGCCTCCAACTCCTCAGCTGAAGCGCTCAGGAGGGTCGGAGCCAGCTCCTCTGGGGCGATGGGGCTTTCGGGGTGGAGCAGATCCGCCACCAGGGGCTGCTCCAGGAGGCGGAAATGGATCTCTCGAGCCTGCTCCTCGTCGGCGAGCTCCTGCCGGGCCAGGGGGTCGGTGCCGGCGGCGCGCCGCACCGCCTTCATGATGAGGTCGATCAACTTGCGCAGGGCGGCACGCTCCCGGGCGTGGTCCTCGGGCAGGCCGAAGGACTGCTCGTAGCGGCGCTCCACGTCCTGCTTGAGCCCCAGCACCGTGTCGCTGTCGGCATCCGCCGGCAGATTGACCGCCCGCTGGATCAGGTCACGAAAGTCCGCGCGGAAGGACTCCATCTCATCGTGGTCGGCCCTCTGGGCGGAGAGCAGGGTCTCCGGCTCCACCTCCTGGGGCGGCCAGGCGAACAAGGGGTTCTCGTGGCGCCGGCGCAGGTGGCGCTCACGGCGGCCGGGTCTATGGGTGAATGGTAGGTCCATCGCTCAGGCTCTGGGGTTCGATCAGGGCGATTCGGCTTTCCAGTCCACCCCTAGGAGCGGCGCCCCGCCGCGACTGGACCTTGCAGCCATTACGCCCTCTGAGGGATTCATTCGCGCCGAGGGCGGCGCTCCTACGCGGCCGCGGGCTCAGGAGGATCGTTGGGGGCTGATCGCCTCGTAAAGGGCGGAATAGTCCTGATCGCCGTAGCCCAGGGCCTCCGCCCGCACGCAGGCGGCCTCCATCGCGGCGAGGAGCCCCGTGTTCAGCCCCGCCTGCTCCGCCACCTGGTGGACGAGACGGACGTCCTTCAAGAGATGCTTGAGGGGGAAGTTGGCCGCGCCGTAGTCGTGACTCAGGTACTTGTCGAGCTTCTTGTCGAAGGTGCGGGCGTGCAGGGCGCTCCCGCGCAGCAAGGTCATGAACTGGTCCACGTCGATCCCCTCTGACCGGACCAGCCCTAGGCTCAAGGAGAAGGAGGCGGTGAGTCCAGCGATGAGCTGGTTCATGGCGAGCTTGAGGGCGGCCCCGGCGCCGACACCGCCGATCAGCTGGGGATCGCGACTGAGATCCCTGAGCACCGGCAGGCACTGCTCGAAGAGCGCCGGGTCCCCGCCCGCCATGACGATCAGACGGCCCTCCCGTACCTCCGGCAGGCTGCCGAGGACCGGGGCCTCCAGGTAGCGGGCCCCAAGGCCCTCCGCCCGCTCGGCGATGGCCCGGCTCTCGCCTGGGCCTATGGTGCCCATCTGCACGACGATGCGGCCGGACAGGGCCAGGGCCGCATCGGGCGGGTCGAGCAGGGTCTCCCGTATCGCATCGGCATCGCTCAGGACCAGGATGACGATATCCGCGGCGGCGATGGCGTCCGCCGCGGTTGCCGTCACCGGGAGGCCGCGCTCATGTGCCGCCTGGGCCCGCTCGGCGCCCCGATTCCAGCAGGTCACCTCGATCCCCTGGCGCTTGAGTCGCAGGGCGATCTCCGAGCCCATCAGGCCAAGTCCGATCACGGCGGTCTTCATCGGGGCACTCCAGGAATAGCTTGGAATTCAGGACTCTCCCGCAGGGACCGATCGCGGCGGGGCGCCGCTCCTACGGGGTCAGATCGGCTCATCGGCCTTGGGCTGCCTCAGCATGGCGATCACGGGTGCGGTCTCAGGGCGCAGGCCGCGCCACAGCCAGAAGGACTCGGCCGCCTGCTCCACCAGCATCCCGAGACCATCCAGGACCCGGGATGCCCCCTGGCTCTCCCCCCATCGACAGAAGTCGGTGGGTTGGTCGCCGTAGAGCATGTCGTAGGTCCATCCGCCGGGGACCAGAGAGCCCTCCGGGAGGGCGGGAGCCTCGCCCGCCAGTCCGGCCGAGGTTGCGTTGATGATGAGATCGAATCCGTCGTTTGCAATGGCCCCAAGGTCGGCAAGGCCGCTGCCCCACACCGGTCCCAGGGCGGCGGCGGATTCGGCCAGATCAAACGCCTTCGACGCCGTGCGATTGGCGATCACCAGCTCCCTCAAGCCCGTCTCCAGGAGCGGACGTAGGACACCCCGGGAGGCCCCGCCGGCACCCAGCAGCAGGACCCGCCTCCCAGTAAAGCGGAATCCATGGTTGGCACCCAGGTCCCGCACCAGCCCAACCCCATCGGTGTTGTCGCCCCGCAGGCGCCCGCTCGCGAGGGGGATTAGGGTATTAACCGCCCCGGCCGTCTGCGCCCGCGGACTGGACTCATCGACCAGGGCCCAGGCCTGCTCCTTGAAGGGGACCGTCACGTTGAGCCCACGCCCCCCGTCGGCGAAGAAACGGCGCACCTCATCGGCGAAGCCACCCGGGTGCCCCAGGATCCGCCCATAGGTCAGGTCCTGCCCTGTCTGGTGCGCGAAGGCCGCGTGGATCCGGGGCGACTTGCTGTGGGCAATGGGGTTGCCGATAACGGCGTAGCGGTCGGGCATAAGGAAGTGGCGAGTAGCGAGTGGCGAGGAGGACGGCGCCTAGGCGCCGAGCCAGCGGGCGGCGTCGAGGGCGAAGTAGGTCAGGATGGCGTCGGCACCGGCCCGCTTGATCCCGAGCAGGGACTCGAGCACCACCGATCGCTCGTCCAGCCAGCCGTTTTGGCTCGCCGCCTTGAGCATGGCGTACTCGCCGCTCACCTGGTAGACGAAGGTGGGCACCCCGAACTGGTCCTTCACCCGCCGGACGATGTCCAGATAGGGCATGCCGGGCTTGATCATCACCATGTCCGCGCCCTCCTCCAGGTCCAGAGCGACCTCGTGCAGGGCCTCGTCGCTGTTGGCCGGGTCCATCTGGTAGCTGTACTTGTTGCCGCCCCCCAGGTTGGCGGCGGAGCCCACGGCGTCCCGGAAGGGACCGTAGAAGCTCGAGGAATACTTGGCCGAATAGGCCAGGATGCGGGTATGGATATGCCCCTCCGCCTCTAGGGCGGTCCGGATCGCGCCCACCCGACCATCCATCATGTCGGAGGGGGCCACGATATCCGCCCCCGCCTCCGCGTGGGAGACCGCCTGGCGCGAGAGCACCTCCACGGTCTCGTCGTTCAGGACATAGCCCGTCTCGTCGATGAGCCCGTCCTGGCCGTGGATGGTGAAGGGATCCAGGGCCACGTCGGTGATAACCCCGAGGTCCGGGAGGGCGTCCTTGAGTGCCCGCACGGCCCGCTGGGCCAGCCCGTCCGGGTTGAAGGCCTCCCGGGCGTCCTCGCTCTTAGCCTCGGGCGGCGTCACCGGGAACAGGGCGAGGGCCGGGATCCCGAGCCCCATGGCCTCCTTGGCCTGCTCCACCAGGAGGTCGATGGAGAGCCGCTCGACGGCGGGCATGGAGGCCACCGGCTCCCGTTGCCCCCGGCCCTCCAGCACGAAGACGGGATGGATCAGGTCGTCCGGGGTGAGCCGGGTCTCGCGCATCAGGCGCCGCGAGAAGGCATCCCGGCGCATCCGGCGCATGCGGGTCAGTGGATAGTCGGCACGCAGGGTGTAGGGGCTGGACATGGGATGACGCCTCAGGGTGCGGTTGCGCCGGATGGGGCCCGGCGCCTAACTCGCCTACGATACGCCAGAGCGCGACTTGGCTCCAAGGTGGGCTCCAAGGTGGGCTCCAACGCCGGGCTCCAATGGGGCCTCCAGTCGACCGATGCCGACCTGACCTGATCCGCGGCGCCCTTCATTGGTACCATGTCGGGCACCCAGAACCTGGCGTCCTTCGCACCATGACCCTGTCAGCCAATCCCAAGCCCCACGTCGTCGAGGTCGATCTGGACGGATTTCAGTCCGGCGTGATCGACGCCTCCCATCAGCACCCGATCCTGGTGGATTTCTGGGCGGACTGGTGTGCCCCCTGCCATGCCCTCTCACCCCACCTGGAGCGGGTGATCGGGGAGCTGGACGGCCAGGTCCTGCTCGCCAAGGTGGAGGTGGATGAGGGCGAGAACATGCGCCTGGCGGGTCGCTACCGCCTGCGCGGCTTCCCCACGGTGATCCTGTTCCAGCGGGGCGAAGAGCGGGGCCGCTTCAGCGGTGCCCGCTCTAGCCACCAGATCCGCGACTGGCTGCGGGAACATCTGGCGGGGCACCCAGTCGAGCAGAGCTGAACCCTGCCGTTGAAGTTGCTGCTGCCCAACCCTGAGTCTTCCGCCCGTGTACCACAGTCCCCGAAACCCTCGTCTGTCTCGCCGCTTCCCTGAACGGCCAACGAGCCGCCGCATCCGTCTCGGTGGACCCTCGGTGAGGGTGAAGGCATTCGCGCAGGCGCAATGCTTAACTGGGAAAGACCAAATGCTTCAATGGAATATCCTCTTCCGGTCTTCACTGGCATCGGACTGATTTCCTTGTTCTTGAACCCGCTGGCGCACGAGGCACGGGAAGGCATCATCCGGCAACAAGACAGGGTTGAACGCGCTTTCAAAACGACAACTATGTTCAGCGCAGCTACGCAGGGCGCCGGGACCGTCGGATCCACCCACGGGGTCGCCTCCCAAGTCGCAGCCTACCGGAGCCCAGCGCATTCCGAGAGTGCCCACCCTTGGACCTGACGGCAATTTCACTCAGCGGCTGGCCGACGGTGGGTCTCGCCACCTTCGGGGTCATCCTGCTCGCCGAGATGGGCGACAAGAGCCAGCTGGTCTGCATGACCCTGGCGGCACGCCACCGCTCCGGGCCGGTGCTCGCCGGTGCCGCGGCAGCCTTCCTGCTGCTCAATACGCTGGCGGTGACCTTCGGGGCGGGGCTTGCCCTGTGGATCCCGGAGCGGATCCTGGCGGGCGGGGTGGCCCTGCTCTTCGGCATCTACGGACTACTGGCGCTGCGCAACGGCCAAGGCGCCGCGGAGGAAACGGCGATCATGGAGCGGGGAAGCCGGGGGGTCTTCGCGAGCACCTTCCTGCTGCTATTTCTAGCGGAGATGGGGGACAAGACCCAACTGGCGGTCGCGGGGATGGCGGGCACCCTTCCGCCGGTGCCGGTGTGGGTGGGGGCGACCCTGGCCCTCCTGACCGCCTCGGCCTTGGGGATTCTGATAGGGTGTAAGCTCCTGAGGCTGATGCCGATCCACCGCCTGCACCAGATCAGCGGGGTCTTCTTCCTGATCCTAGCGATTGCGGCGGCGATCCAGGCACTGACCCCGGCTTGAGGGCCCGTCTTACTCCCAGGGCTGGAGCCGGGTGCCGGCGGGCAGGCGCCGCACCCAGGGGCCCAGGGCCCGGA
>JBGSUY010000785.1:0-8443 GCA_041753195.1 Chromatiaceae bacterium | reverse complement strand
GGGGCCCAACACGTTGAAGACGGTGCGCACCCCTAGCTCCCGGCGCGGGCCTATGGCGTGCTTCATGGCGCCGTGATGCCCCGGGGCGAACATGAAACCGACACCCACCTCGCGCACACAGCGGGCCACCTGCTCCGGGGTCAGGTTGAGACGCACCCCCGCCGCCTCCAAGACGTCCGCCGCGCCCGACTTGCTGGAGACCGAACGGTTGCCGTGCTTGGCGACGTGGCACCCGGCGGCGGCGGCCACGAACATGGCGGTGGTGGAGACGTTGAAGGTGCCGCAGGCATCGCCGCCGGTGCCGACGATGTCCACCGGGTAGTCGAGCCCGGCAATGTCGACCCCGGTCGCCAGCTCCCGCATCACCGCAGCCGCCGCCGCGATCTCCGGGACCGTCTCCCCCTTCATGCGCAGGGCCACGAGAAACCCGGCGATCTGGGCGGGCGTGCCCCCGCCGGTCATGATGGTGCGCATGACCGCGGTCATGTCCTCGGCGCTAAGGTCCTGGCGCTCGACGCACCGCGCGATGGCCTCGCGCAGCTCCATGTCAGCGGCCCTCCACGAAGTTGCGCAACAGGTCGTGACCGTGGCGGGTCAAGATGGACTCGGGATGGAACTGGACCCCCTGGATGGGCAGGTCCCGATGGCGCACCCCCATGATCTCGTCCCGGCCTCCGTCCGCATCCTGCGTCCAGGCGGTCACCTCCAGGCACCCGGGCAGGGTCCCGGACTCGATCACCAGGGAGTGGTAGCGGGTGGCCTCGAACGGGTTCTCCAGCCCCTGGAAAACACCTTGGCCGGCGTGGTACACGGGGGAGGTCTTGCCGTGCATGACGCGGCGCGCCTTGACGATGTGCCCCCCGAAGGCCTGACCGATGGCCTGGTGACCGAGACAGACACCGAGGATGGGAATCTGCCCGGCCAGGGCCCGAATCAAGGGGACCGAGATGCCCGCCTCATTCGGGGTGCAGGGTCCGGGCGAGATGACGACGCGCTCGGGGGCGAGCGCGGCCACCGCCTCCACCGTCAGCTCATCGTTACGCACCACGCGCACCTCCACCCCGAGCTCACCCAGGTACTGGACGAGGTTGTAGGTAAAGGAATCGTAATTGTCGATCATCAGGAGCATGGGGTGGCCTCCGTCCGGGGCCAGGAGCGGCGCGGCACAGCCGGGGAAAGGCGGCGAGGTTACCGCACGGGGGACGCGCCAACAACGCTGGCCCAGCAACGAAACCGTGGATCCCCGGTCACCTCCGGCGGTGGCCGGTGACGGAATCCACGAAATAGCCCCAGACTCCCAGGCCCCGGGACTGGGCGATACGTTCCATCGCGTAATACTCGAACGGGGCATTGGGCAGGGCCAGGGCCCAGCCCTCCTGGATCAGATAGGCCCCCAGGTCCTCCCCCGGGTCGAGGCCGGTGCGGCCAACGTAGCAGACGGCGTGGATGCGCCCCTCCTCATCCTCACCCTCGGGAAAACAGGTGATGAAGCCACGCACCTTGAAATCCAGGGCCAGGACGCTCCGCGAGTCGCAGCGGACGGGCCGGATCCAGTCCCGGCACTGGCGATCCGACGGCGGCAGGTAGACCCCGAACAGGACGACCGCCCGGTTCTTGATCCACAGGCTACCGTCGCTGCGAACGATGGCGTGGCCCTCGATGGGGCCGGCCGCGGCCGGGGACGCCGCCAGGGGCAACCCCGCCGCGCACAGGAGGATCAGCAGCCGGGCGCAAACCGGGCATAGGCCACGCTTCCAGTGAGGCTCCATATCGCTACCATTCTCAAAGGTCTAAGGGCGGGTCGGGGGAGTGGCGGGGGCAGCGGGGACGTCGTCCCCCGCCTCGCTTCCGGTCCCGTTCGACGCCTTGGGGTCCGGGGGCTTCTCGAGGCCGGTGGAGCCGGCGGGGGTCGAGCCAAGGAGTCCCGTGAGATCCGCCGACTTGCCAGGGACCTCGAAACGCATCTCGGGCCAGATCGCCAACCCCTTGGCGGCGGAGACGGTACCCCCGCCCTGCTGGTCGATGGTGGTGCCGCTCAGCGCGGTGCGCACGATGAGATCGCTCTGCCCGGTGATCCCCGTGAGCTTGCCGGTACCGCCGGTGAGGGTGAAGGTGCCGGCGCAGGCGCCCGGCTCCCCTTCGCAGGTGTACTCCGCGTAGATGTAGTCCCCGCTGGGGCTCTCGATCGTGCAGTAGCCGTGAGCCTTGATCTGGTTGGTCAGGACCTCGGTGATCTGGGTGGAGGGACAGGTGAAGAGGGCGGCATCCAGCAGCCCCTCGCCGTGCTCGATATACATGATCCCCTCGAAGGTGCCGATGAACTGGAGCTTATCTACCGCCACCTGGAAGAGCTGTCCGTTGGCCTCCCAAGGGGCCAGGATCTTGGCCTTGCCCTCGGCGGCCGGCAGGGCGGACGCCACGCCGAGGACAGCGAGGCACAGCAGGGTCAAAGACGCGAACTTGGCCATTGGGGGCACTCCAAGGGGAAGCGACGCAGGGTCAGACGCCGCATTCGCAAGGCGAGGTGACAGGGGTCGAGCAGGGGTCACTCGTGGGGGGGCGACTCGACCGCCTCAGGCTCTTCGGCCTCAGGCTCTTCCGCCCCCGGGATGATCCCCTCCGACTCGTCGGGATAATCGTTCTCGAGCATGGCGACACATTCTGCGATGTAGTCCGCCAGATCTTCGACCGGGACCGCCTCTTCGGCGGCCATTTGGCGGCAGTCCTCGGCGAGGTCGGCAGCGGCCAGGGGCGCCAGGGCCATGGCTACGGCGATGCCGAACGTATGCAATAAAGGCTTCATGAGCACGATCCCCTCAATCGTCAAGTCGTTTTGCCGGCGTATGGTTGACATTACCTAAGCACCAGGTGGGCTTTGGGTAGCGTCCCTGATGCCCTGGGCCTTAGCATAGGCCCCGAGATCATAATCCCGAGGCGTTGACCTGGGAAATTCATTTGCGAAAAGACTCGGCCAGGCGCCTCCGGGCCAAGCCGCGCGGGTACGTTACGCCATGGACATTGTCCTCCTGCAGACCTTCCTGGAAATCGCCCGCACCCGCCACTTCGGCAAGGCGGCGGAGCATTTGTGTGTGACCCAATCGGCGGTCAGTGCCCGAATCAAGTTGCTCGAGAGCACCCTGGGGGTGAGCCTTTTCAGTCGTAGGCGCAACGACATCCAACTGACCCCCGCAGGTCATGGAATGGCGCGCTACGCGGAGACTATCGTACGCAGCTGGACTCGAGCACGCCAGGAGCTGGCTCTGAATGGGGGGCTTCGGCACTCCCTGGCGGTGGGGTGCCAGCTCGACCTTTGGCCGATCTGTGTTCGGGATTGAGTCCTGAAATTCAGGGCTGACCATCCCGATCTGGCCCTCCAGATCGAGATCCTGAGCGCAGACACGCTATGGCAACGTCTGGCCTCGGATCTGCTGGACCTTGCGGTCTTGTTCGAGCCGCCCCGGACCGAGGAGATTGACCTAGCGCAGGCGAGTGAGATCGAGCTCCTCATGGTGGCCGACCGTCCGGGTTTGACTCCCGATGAGGCAACTCAACGTGGCTACATTCTGGTCGATTGGGGCACACCCTTCATGATCGCGCACTCCGACCACTTCCCGGAGCTGCCCACCCCCTCCCTGCGCCTCGGCCAGGGGCTCATGGCCCTGGATTTGCTGCGGCAACTCGGAGGCGCCGCCTATCTGCCCATGGTGGAGGGGGCCTTGAGCCACGGTGATCTGTTCCTGGTGGAAGACGCCCCCCTGATCCCGCGCCAAGTTTATGCAGCCTTTCGTCCCAGCGGGGCGGACCGGGCGGATCTGAGAGAGGCCCTCAGGGCGCTTAAGGCAGCGCCATGAGCGGCGGTAACCGGCAACCCCCAGGGCCCGCGCCCTTGCTCCTCGGCTGGCGGGAATGGGTGGGCCTCCCTGGGCTCGGCCTCCCCCTGATCAAGGCCAAGGTGGACACAGGGGCACGCACCTCCACCCTCCACGCCTTCTATGTGGATCCCTTCGGGCATGGCGGCACCCAACGGGTGCGCTTCGGGATCCACCCCTTGCGGGGGCGAACCGACATCGTCATCCACGGGGAGGCGGCCGTGACCGACCGACGCCAGGTGGCAGACTCCGGGGGCCATCGAGAGCTTCGTTATGTCGTCCTCACCCCGATCCGACTCGGGGGGCTCGAATGGTCCATCGAGGTCACCCTGACCAACCGGGAGACCATGCTGTTTCGCATGTTGCTCGGACGCACCGCCATCGCCGGGCGTGCCCTGGTGGACCCGGACCGCTCCTTCCTCGCCGGGCGCCAGACGGCGCCGGCACGCCGCTACCGGGTGGACTAAGAGACGGCGGTCACCCCGGCGGGTGCATCCCCCATGGCCTCCCAATCGAATCGGGGCAGACCATCGAAGGCATTGCGGATCCCCTGGTTCCAGCTGGTAGACAGCGCCCGCAGGGCGGGATGATCGGCGCCGAGCTTGAGCCGGTGGGACAGGCAAAAGCTGTCCTTGGCATAGATGGCCACCTCGTAGGGTGGCCCCACGGTAACATTGGAACGGGAGGTGGCGTCCAGGGAGACCAAGCACAGCCGCGCCGCGTCCTCGAGGGACAGGGAGGGGGTGGCGATGCGGTCCAGGGCCGGCTTGCCGTACTTGTTCTCGCCGATCTGCAGGTAGCAGGTCTCGGGGGAGGCGGCAAAGTAATTGCCTTGGGGGTAGATCAGGTAGAGTGCGTGGGGCTGACCCGCGATCTGGCCGCCGAGGATCAGGGTGGTCTCGGCGCTGACGCCGCTGGCACCCAAGGCCGGGGCATGCTGGCGCTGCACCTCCAGGCTGACGCGGCCCACATAGTCGGCGGCCTCGAAGAGGTAATTGGCCGTGAGCAGGCTGTTACCACTTGCGCCGCGGTTCAGGGCCTGGTCCAGGTCGCGGCGGATGCGGTTCATCACCTCCTGGGTGGTAGCCAGGTTGCCGGCCGAGAGCAGGACGAACAGCCGGTCCCCAGCCGGCTGGAAGACGTGCAGCTTGCTGTAGGTGGTGACATAGTCGATCCCCGCATTGGTGCGGGAATCCGCGGCCATCACCAGTCCCTCATCCAGGGCCAGTCCGAGACAGTAGGTCATTGGGCCATGGCCCTCCAACGGCGGTACGACGGCCGGCGCTTGTGCCCCTCGGGTGAGCCGGAGACCAGGCGCGGCGAGTGACCCGAGAACACTTCCCCAGCGAGGGGGGACCATGGACTTCCCGGGCGCCCCTCCAGCATACTCCGACCCCGACGTTCATACCGATCGCCGCGCGAGGGGGTCTCCCCGCGGGATCGCTCCTTCACCGCGATGCACCGGAGCCCGCGTCTTGAGCATCGACTGGAACCTCTACCCCTGCGAGGACTTCTACGACGAGCTGGTGGCGGCGCCCGGCAAGGGACGCGACGCCTTCTCCGGATTCCTCGATGACCTGTCGGCCCTGGGCCCGGAGGAGCTGGTGGCCCGCCAGGAGGCCGCCAATCTCGCCATCAAGGAGATGGGCATCACCTTCACCGTCTACTCGGAGGAAGGGGGAACCATCGACCGGGCCTGGCCCTTCGACATCATCCCCCGGATCATCCCCAAGTCCGAATGGGATCGGGTGAAGGCGGGGCTCAAGCAGCGGGTCCAGGCCCTCAACCTGTTTATCGACGACCTCTACCATGACCAGCGCATCATCAAAGACGGAGTCTTTCCCGCCGAGGTCCTGGCCAAATCGGTGAACTTCAGGCCCCAGTGCGTGGGCGTGAACCCGCCTCTGCATATCTGGGCGCACGTCTGCGGCTCAGACCTGGTGCGCGACGCGGACGGGACCCTCTATGTCCTGGAGGACAACCTGCGGGTCCCCTCCGGGGTCTCCTACATGCTGGAAAACCGGCTGGTCACCAAGCGGGTGTTCCCGGAGCTCTTCGAGCACTATGCCCCGCTCCCGGTGGACGACTACCCCTCCCAGCTCTTCGACACCCTGGCGGCCCTCTCCCCACGCCCGGCCGACTATCCCCAGGTCGTAGTCCTGACCCCGGGGATCTACAACTCGGCCTATTTCGAGCACGCGTACCTGGCCCAGCAGATGGGCTGCGAGCTGGTGGAGGGGCGGGACCTCTTCGTCGACAACGACGATTGCGTCCACATGCGCACAGTCGACGGCCCCAAGCGGGTGGACGTCATCTACCGGCGGGTCGATGACCTCTTCCTGGATCCCGAGGCCTTTCGGCCCGACTCCACCCTGGGGGTCCGGGGACTGCTTCGCGCCTGGACCGCGGGCAAGGTGGCCCTGGCCAACGCACCCGGGGCCGGGGTGGCCGACGACAAGGTGGTCTACGCCTTCGTGCCGGAGATCATCCGGTATTACCTGGACGCGGAGCCGCTCATCCCCAATGTCCCCACGTACCGCTGCATGGAGCCGGAGGCCCTGGCCTATACCCTGCAGCACATGGAGCACCTGGTGGTGAAGCCGGCCAACGAGTCAGGCGGCTACGGCATGCTTGTTGGCCCCGCCTCCACCAAGGCGGAGCGGGAGCGCTTCGCGGAGGCGATCCAGAAGGACCCCCGCAACTACATCGCCCAGCCGGCACTCAAGCTCTCCACGGTGCCCACCATCATCGGCCACCACCTGGAGCCGAGGCACGTGGATCTCCGCCCCTTCATCCTCTCGGCGGACCGCCAGCAGGTGACCATGGGGGGGCTCACCCGGGTGGCCCTGCGCAAGGGCTCCCTGGTGGTCAACTCCTCCCAAGGGGGCGGGAGCAAGGACACCTGGATAGTCCCGGATCAACCGTGATTCCTTGATCGGCGAACGGAAAGGCGAAGAGGGCGAACCACATGCTGTCGCGCGTCGCTGAGAACATCTACTGGCTCGGGCGCTACGTGGAGCGGGCGGAGAACACGGCGCGCATCGTGACCGTGAACGCCAATCTGCTCCTGGACCTACCCAGGGGCATAGCCCCGGGCTGGCGGCCCCTGGTCGAGATCACCGGGGCCAACGCACTCTTCGAGGAGCACTGCAAGGATTACAGCGAGCGCAACGTGGTGCGCTTCCTCCTCGGGGACAAGCGCAACGGGGGCTCCATCCTGTCCTGTCTGGGCGCGGCCCGGGAGAGTTGCCGGACCATTCGGGATTTCGTCCCGCGTGAGACCTGGGAGCTGCTGAACGAGCTCTATCTCTACGCCCAAGACGAACTCCCCAAGGGCATGACCAAGGGAGGGCGCCACACCTATCTGAAATACATCATCCTGGGCAGCCAGGGCATCAACGGCCTCCTTTCGGGGACCATGCTCCACGATCAGGGCTATGAGTTCCTGCACCTGGGGCGCTTCCTGGAGCGGGCGGACATGACCACCCGCATCATCGACGTGCGTTCGGCCAACCTGCTTCCGGACGAGACCACGGACCTGCGCCCCTTTGAGACCATCCAGTGGGTGAGCGTGCTCAAATCCATGACGGCCTATCAGGCCTACCGACGCAGCGAGCAGGTTCGGGTGCAACGCGGACCCGTGCTGCGATTCCTGTTCAAGCACCCGACCTTTCCCCGTTCGGTGAGGCACTGCATCGAGTCGAGCCGCCTGAGTCTGGAGCGGCTCCCCCGCAGCGAATCTGCCTTGCGGGTGGCCGGGCGACTCAAGCGCAACCTGGAGTCCACCGAGCCCCCCAGGCTCGATCAGCAGCAGCTCCACGCCTATATCGACGACGTCCAGACGGCTATCGGCGAGTTGCATCAGGAGATCGCCCGGACCTGGTTCCTGCCCCCCTTGGCGGCCGAGGCCGCGGCCTAGCCCTCACTCCCCAGCGATGGTCATGGCGTCGATGAGCCAGGATCCGGTGCGGGTGCTTCCGGGGTAGTCGCAGTCGTTGCCAACCGCCACCAGGCCGGCAAACATGCGCTTGAGGTTGCCGGCGATGGTGATCTCCTCCACCGGGTACTGGATCTCCCCGTTCTCCACCCAGAAGCCGGCGGCGCCCCGGGAGTAGTCCCCGGTCACCGGATTGACCCCATGGCCCATGAGCTCGGTGACCAGGAGCCCGGTGCCCATGAGCGCCAGCATGCCTGCCCGGTCCCGCTCCCCCAGCTCGATGCGCAGGTTGCGCACCCCCCCCGCGTTTCCGGTGGTTGGGAGCCCGAGCCGGCAGCCCGAGTAGGCGTCCAGCAGGTAGGTCCTCAAGATCCCCTCGCTCACCAGGTCCTTGGGACGGGTGGCCACGCCATCCCCGTCGAAGGCGGCGCTGGCCAGCCCACGGGGCAGGTGGGGCTCTTCGTGGATGCGCACGAACTCGGGGAAGATCCGCTCGCCCAGATGGTCGAGCAGGAAGCTCGCCCGCCGGTACAGGCTGGCGCCCTGGATGGCGGAGGTGAGGCTGCGTAGGAGGCCGGTCGCCACCTCGGCGCGAAACAAGACGGGGGCCTCACGGGTGCTGAGGCGGCGGGCCCCC
>JBGSUY010000784.1:0-11490 GCA_041753195.1 Chromatiaceae bacterium | reverse complement strand
CCGCCTCTCGGGCGTCGCGGTAGGCCGCGGCCATGCGCTCGTCCAGGCGCCCGAGGGCCGGGTCCTCGCAGATGGCCAGCTCGATCCAGCTCGTCGCCTTGGCGCAGTCGAAGGACGCGCCCTCGGCGGGCAGGGCCATGCAGCCCAGGAGGAAGGGAATCAGCAGCGCGGCGCTGGGGGCAGGGTTGGACATGGGGTCCTCTTGGTTGGTGGCGCGGAGCCTGGGGTCAATCCGCGTCGATGAAGGAGCAGTCGTAATCGGTGAGCGCGCTCACCCGCAGGCGGAAGGACGCCCCCGCCGGTACCTTGAAGGACTCCCCACCCTTGATGGGGCGCCACTGGGTCTCCCCCGGGAGCAGTACCGTGAGCTCCCCGGACAGGATCTCCATGACCTCCTTGGCGCCGGTGGTGAACTCGTACTCACCGGGCTGCATGATGCCGAGGGTCTTGCGGCTCCCGTCCGCCAGCCGGATGGTGCGGCTGGTGACCCCGCCGTTGAAGTAGACATTGGCCTCGCGGACCACGGTGACGTTGTTGAGCTCTGACATGATCGATTGCTCCGGTTTATTTTCGCGCGTGGTTGATCGGTCTCGTCGCCGCCCCCCGAGTCCCTCGCAGGAGCGACGCCCCGTCGCGACGAGACCTCTCGGGACGCACGACGACTGCGGGGGTATCGCGACGGGGCGCCGCTCCTACGGCTGGCTCGGAAGCCGCTGTACCGCTCAGTCCGGCGTACCAAGGGCTACGGGGGCCAGGAGACTCGGCTCCGGCCGGGCCCGCGCCTTGGGTTCGTCGCCGTGCTCCTGGCAGTGGGGATCACCGCACTGGTGTCCGTCCTGATGCCGGTGCCGGTGCGCGTCCCGGCGGGCACGGCGGGATTCTTGTATCTGCCGCGCCATGAGCTGGCGGAGGTAGGCCAGGGCGATGACGATCAGCCGCAGGACCAGATCCTTGTTCTCGTCCGTGACCTCGATGTGGCCCTCGAGCGACCGCACGATTGCCTCCGCCTCGTCCTGCCCTTCATCCCCGAGCCCGAGCACGGCCTCCAGGATCTGGCCGAGCAGGGCATCCGTATCGGTGGCCCCCACGTCGGCGGCGATATGGTCGATATGTCGGCGCAGCTCCTTGGTCTTCAGCACCTGAACCTTGGATTCGAGGACCCTGGTGTCGCACGCGAGGAGCTCTCGGGTTTTCATTGTTCTTTGTTCCTCTCGGTGGATCTGTTGCGACCCGGAGCAGGCGGCCGGGAAGGCGCCGGAGCGCCCCGTCCAAGGCCATCAGATCACGAGTATGTTCTTGAATTGCCAGGGGTCGTCCCAGTCCAGGTCCTCCGGGAACAGGGTGCCCCGATGCTCCAGCGGCGTCCAGTCCGTATAGACCCCCGCCATCTCGCCCATGTAGGGAAGCGCGACCTCCATCACCTCCTGGAAGTCCATCTCGTCCGGATCCACGATGCCCGCCTCCGGGTGGTTCAAGGCCCAGATGACGCCCGAGAGGACCCCGGCGGTGGTCTGCAGGCTGGTGGCGTTGTTGTGGGGGGCGAGCCGCATGGCCTCGGCGTTGGTGAGCCGCGAGCCGTACCAATAGGCCCCCCGATCATGCCCCATGAGCAGCACCCCCAGCTCGTCCATCCCGGCATCGATGTCCTCGGCCTTGATCTGGCGCCAGCGCGGCTGGACCCGCCATTCGCGCCCAGCCAGCTCGTGGAGCGACAGGACCGCGTCGTTGCAGGGGTGGTAGGCGTAGTGCACGGTGGGGCGATAGGGCACCTGCTCACCGTCGCGCACGCTGAGATACTCGGCGATTGAGATGGACTCCCCGTGGGTGACGAGGAACCCGAGATAGGGCCCCTCCAGGGGCGTCCAGCTCCGCACCCTGGTCCCGGCCCCCGGTCGCTCCAGCCAGATGGCGGAGCCACAGCCGAAGGTGTGCCTATGGGCCCCGGCGGGCCAGTGTCGCTCGTGGCTGCCCCAGCCGAGCTCGGCCGGCTGGCAGCCCTCACCGACGAAGCCCTCCACCGACCAGGTGTTGACGAATTCGCCCCGCTCCTTGTGACGTGGCGAGGTCTGGGTATCCCGCTCGGCGATATGGATGGCGCGGATGTCGAGCCGCTGGGCGAACGCCGCCCAGCCCGCCCGGTCCGCGGGCGGGGCGGTTGGCTCACCCAGGTCCGCCGTCAGATTCAGCAGGGCCTGCTTGACGAAGTGGGACACCAGCCCGGGGTTGACCCCGTGAGTCACCACCGCCGTTGTCGAGTGATCGCCGCCCAGGGCTCGGGCGGCCTCTCGGAGCGCATAGTTGGTGCGAAGGGCCGGCGCCACGGCCGAGTCCGTGTAACCCCCCACCCAGGGCTCGATGCAGGCATCCAGGTAAATGACATCGTGCCTCTGGCACCAGTCGATGAGGTCCACGCTGCCCACGTTCACAGACAAGTTGAGCAGGAAGTCCCCGGGCCCCAGCTCGCGCCCCAGCAGCTCCCGGAAATTGTCGTGGGTGATGGGCCTCTGAACGAAGGCGACGCCGTACTCATGGGCGATCCTGGCACCCTCGCTGGACGGGTCCAGGATGCGGATCTGGCTCGGCTCCAGGGCGATGTGGCGCAGCAGAAGCGGCAGCACGCCCTGACCGATGCAGCCGAAGCCGATCATCAGGAGGCGGCCCTTGAAGGTCGCGAATTGCCTGTGGAGTGGTGAGGTCATGGTCGTCAGTCCTTTTCAGCACAGCGGACCGCCCATTGTCCACGCTGGTCAGAACAGCTCAAGCTGAGGTGAGGGCGCGGCATCGGCCGCCGGGACCTCGCCCCTCGGCTTGGGGTCCGGTTCGCGGCTATCGGTTGCAGGTGGGGCCGGCGATGCCTTTGCCGGCGCCGGCGCGTAGTCCGCATGGACAGAGGGGATCAGTCCCGCCTGATGCAGCAGCACCTGGTCCTCCCGCGCCAAGGAACGGGCGTCGATGATCATCCCGTTGTCCGTGAAGACCATCCCGGCCATGGGGTGCTCGGCGAGCAGGCTCGGCAGGCACCATTCCAGATCCATCTGGCTCATGTCGAGCGCATCGCGCACCGCCTTGGACTTGGCGAGCGTGTTGCTCTGGCTCACCCCAAACCCCTGGTACAGCCCCTGGGCCGGCAGGTGAGGGCTCTGCGCGGGATCCTGGAGGAAGTTCACCATCCCGACGGCATGGGTGATACCCGCCGCCCAACTGAGCGGCGTCCCCTTCTCGAGGGGCGAGGGCCGTTTGCGGCACAGGGCCGCGGCGGCGAAGCGGATCAACTGCGCATACGCGTCATTCAGATGCTCGCGGCAAAAGGCATCCGTGATGGCGGTGACGGCGGCAAAGGTCTCCGCCATGGCCTGGGGCACCTTCTCGGACTGATTAGACATGTCGTTTCCTCTTACTCGTGCTGTGCGGTGGCATGAATCGTTCGGACGGATGGCGGACCCGCCAATGTGCCGTCACGCGGCGATGCCCTCGACCGTGAGGTGATGCACGTCCGTGCGCTCGCTCGCGTGCTCGAAGGTGATTGCGCAGACGTTGCCGTCCGCATCAAGATCCATCAGGGTGTTCTCGTCGAGGTCACGCGTTTCAGCGATATCGCCCGCACGAAATTCGATGTACAAGGTGTCGGTATCACCGAAGTAACTGACTTTCATGGCTTGTAGTCTCGGTCGAAGAACGCGTTGTGAACAGTTTGACCGTCCGCTAGCAGAATCACGCGCAAGTATCGCCCCTCTGCTTCGGCAATCCGGGCCCATCGACGTATCCGGCCATCGGTCTGGATGTACTCGCGCTCTGGGGCGGCGGCGACACGTTGAATCCACTCCTCTCGAATCGATGCGCGATCAGGCCGCTTTCGAACAGACTGGAAATACTCGGTCGTCTTCATGGCGGGCAATTGATCCGTCGATAGCCTCGTTCGTGCCGGCGAGTAGTGAGCGCGGTTGAAGGCGCTGTTAAAGTCACCAACTTTCAAGCGCAGCCGGTACAGAAGCGAGGGCGCGCCTCGCTTTTCCGAGGAAGCGGTCGGGACTCACAGGGTCACCCCGTCGCGGCGAATGTTCTCGATCAGCGCTGGATTACTGAAGCGCTCAGGGTGCGTCCACTCGTCTTCCCACAGCGGCATGGGGTCCACCAGCACACCAGTTTCGAGCATCACGTCGTAGGCGATGCCTGCCATGTCAATGGCTGCGTCCGCTCGGGCCGCCGGCGTTCCGCGCAGCACCACGGCGATGTCCAGGTCGCTTGCGATGCCCGCGTCCCCCCGAGCCCGGCTGCCGTACAGAACGGCACGGGCAAGCTCATAACGGGCGCCGGTGCGCTGCAAGAACAGTCGTGCGGCGCGAGCGGCGTCCTCGCCCGTCCCGGCCGCCAGCGACTCGTCGTACACAGTCATAGGATCTTTCCTACGTGGCCTTCTCCGGGGGTAGCGGAGACGATGCGACCAGGAGGCGTAATCCCCCAGGTGTATCGGTGACCGAGTAATTGAAGACGAAGCGGCAGTCATCGGCAAACAGGGCGCGCTTGCGTGCGTGCATCATCTCGAAGATATCGAGGAGCTCAGCCTCCAGCCCTGCATCACCGCCCGCGATCTCATGCAGCGCGGCGCGGATGGACTCTTTCCGCTTCTTCTCCGGAAGAAGGGCGACGTTCCAGCAGATGATGGCGATATCGACGGCCCGCATCTGCCCCTCCACGTCAACCGCGGCGGCAGTCAGGGGCTCGGCATAGTCCCAGATCTGCGCCGAGAGCTTGGGAAGGCTCGAGCCGAATGGCACGGCCGCGACCAAATCCGCCGCGAGACGGTGAGCCCCGGCGCGTCGAGCCAGGGTCTTCTTCGACTGGGCCCGCCGGTGCCTCTTTTCTGCCCGCCGCTTGAGTGCCTGCTTGGTTTGCTTGTTCGCCATAGCGGCCTCGCTCCTCTGCTAATGCGTTCAATCTGGTGGAAAGACCACCTGTATTGTCATCGTCTTCCTCATCCGCGGTTCTGATGGCGGCGGGTACCTCGCGGTCCCGCGGGGCCTGAGCACGGCATTCATGCCCAGAGAGCCGCGGCCGCTTCAGCCATCGCCCAGGGGCGCCATCAGAGTCGCAGGAGGCCGCCGAGCCCGTACCTTGGAGCAGCAGGGCAGGGGAAACGGTGCCCGGCCCTGGGTTACAATCCAGGCACGTCCAGCGACCACTGCTTTCCACCTCTCAAGCACCTGCATGATTGCCACCTTCGCTGTCGACCAACCCTCCTGCATCGGCTGCGGGACCTGCTGGGTCACCAACCCCCAGCACTTCCGCGAGCATCAGGCCGGCGAGGAATACAAGGCAACGCCCACGGGTCAGTCCGTTCGGGACCAGGCGTCCCTGCGACTCGCCGCCGAGGGATGCCCCTCGCTCTCCATCCATCTGTTCGACCCCGACGGCCACATGATCTACCCCACCGCCGAGCAGTGGGCCGAGCGGGAGCGGCAGGTCGCCTGGTAGCCCCGGCGCACCCAACCCCGCTCACCGATGGATTGTTGTCGGCGCCTCGGGGGGCCTGTTTTGTAGGCGGTAGGACCAAAGGGATCAAAGCAACTCGCCTCGTCACCGCCGCGGCACGGCTCGCTCCACCGCGGCGACGAGACGAAAGTACAACAAGACCCCACCACGCCTCTCTTTCCTCATCCCCCGAATGACCTCCGCCTATCTGCGAGCAAACGTCGTCCGCCCTGAGTGCAAATCGCTGTCTGACCCCCATTTCTCTCCCATTTCTCTCCATTCGGCCCCCTTATTCGCACCGAAAAAGGTTCATGCAAATTAAATGGGGTCTCACCCCTATTTCCCCTTTGACGTTATGGGTGAGTCGAGAAGTTCAGAAAGGGGTGGTCGACCGCTTTGTCCTTCAAGCTCACCGCGGAAATAGCGGCCGCGCTGCTCAAGAACTGAGTAGTAACAATCGACATATTCTTGATCCGTGTTCGTGCGTCCAGGCAGAGCTTCATCGCAAAAATTCCTTGCGTCGTTAGAGGCCACCCTCGTTACGAGATCCTGGTACTCGGCTTCGGACAGCGTCGGCGTTTTGATCGAGACAGGAGTACAACCCCAAAGCAGCATTGAGATGGGAGCAAGCCAAACGAGAAAACGACGTGCGCGACTCATGATCGTTGTTTCGACTCCAGGGAATTAATTGCGAATTAATTGGGGTCTGACCCCTATTTCCCTCTATTTCCCTGACCCCTATTTCCCGGTGCTGTCAGACGCCTGCCTTAATACGTCTCGCGATCCATTGCGGAAATCGTTGTCTGGCGCCAATTGTCTCGCCCCAATTGTCCGGTGTATTTTTACACGGCTTCGCTCTTTCCATCTCGGCGCTCTATATGCTTTCTCGCTTCTTCTGGCACTACGTCGGCGTAGAGAAGAGCTAGTTCTCTTGGCTTGGTGAGTAGTTCGTTAGCGATAAAATTGAGGACATGAAAGAGTTTCAAGGCGATGTCACGGCCGTCGTTGAGATCTATTTGCCCTGGATGGACGGCGTTGTTGCCTACTACGCGAAGAAGATCTAGTGCGTGTTGAATCTTAGGGCTTAGTCCCTCGGCAACGAGTTCCTTGATGTCGCTATTTATGTTCTGCCCTGGCTTTCCAAGTTGTTTAAGAAGTAACTGGAGGGCTAATCGAAGTAACGCTGTAGCGCCTTTAGGAGAATCCTGAACGATCCTTGATGCCTCAAGGTATAACTCCCGAATTTCGGTATCCATATCTTCATTTGGCAAGTCAATAGGTACTTGTTTCGGGTAAACTATCTCTTTGTTTACCCAAAGCGAAACGTCGCCACAGGTTGAGCAAGTGGCAACGGCAAAAGCATCTGGAACAAGCTCGGACATATGCCTGTCGTTCGCGACCTCAATGTTGCGAAGAAACCCCTCGACTACATCTTGATGGAAATGCTTAATATGGGTCCGGTAATCGTAATAGACATGGCCCAAGATACTATTAGCGGCGCGACCGGCAGAGTTCGCATCGAACCACACTTGCTGAGACAGGACATTGCAATGAGGGCACTGAAACTTATCACTGCCAAATTTTGGGTGAAGTTCCAAGAATTGACTCCTCTAGCTGGAGCTTGCATAACGTCTTGGCTAGCCGGCCCTATACCGCGCCGGCACGACCTTGAATCCTTGCGCCGAACTCGACGCGCGGTATTGGGTCGGCGCTGAGCCAATTGTTGGGCGATATTTCATCTCTCAATTGAATCGACGCAAGCTTCCCTTTGGTTTTGCTCTTGGCTTCGGCGATGCTCAAGTCGCTCGGCGATAAGCGCTCGAAGCTCCGGTGGCTCAACAAGCCCCAGGTTCTCTTGGAGATACGCGCAGAGAAACGCGCTGCTATCGCACATGTGCTTGATGTACCGAACCCAATTCTCATCTTTTCTTCTGAATGCTTGGCCTCGCAACTGGTATATGTGCTCAAAGATATCCAGGAACATTTCAGCGATCCCGCGGCACCGCAAATATTCAGGGTTGTCTGGCACGAGTGGTTCGTTGTGGAAGAAGTAGGGGCGCAGGTCGGGGTGATCTATGAAGACGTGATGGACTTTGTGAATCTCCTCGTATATTCGGGCAATCGCGTTAGCCTTCAGGGATCGGTTTACCTGCTGAAGGGAAACGACAACGGCAACCAAACCCCCGAGGGAGATCGCAGCGGTAACGATCTGAATGACAAGGCTCCAGCCTTCGGCGTTCATCGTAACTGCCTTCCTCTGCCCAACATTGAATATCTGGAAGTTTTCCGTGTTGTAACACGGAACGCTTCGGTCTATCCCGCAACGGGGGCAAAGGGGTAGGTTCTCTTCTTCGGTTCAGCTCTTGGCATAATGCGTCCGTATGCGGTGTAGTTACGATTGCGCTACTTTGTCCTGTAAAGACGGGGATCGTTTGCTGACGGACAAGACCTCACTGCCGACGACGTGCCCCTCGGCATCGTAGTCGCCAATGATCCCGTGCTCGATTTCCTTGGTGGTTGCGACTTCGGCGGCGGAGATCTCGAAATAGGCGGCGTCGGCGACCGGATCGAATTCGAGCTTCATAGGTCGGATACCTCAGCGTCAAAGAGGTCGAGAATGCATACGGGAACCCGTATCGTCTCGGCCCTCGGCCCTTCCCCCTACTGACACGCCTCGCACTCCGGATCCAGGATGGAGCACGCCTTCGGCGCCGCGCTGCCATTGGCCTTGCCGTTCCCCTTCCCCTTGTCCAGGGAGATGTAGCTCCCGCCCACCGCGCTCAAACGATTGGCCTTGCTGGCGTCGGCCATTGTGGATTTCTCCACGTGGGTGGCGCCCATTGAACGGAGGTAATAGGTGGTCTTGAGGCCCCGCACCCAGGCGAGCTTGTAGAGGTTGTCGAGCTTCTTGCCGTTGGGCTCGCTCATGTAGAGGTTGAGGCTCTGGGCCTGGTCGAGCCATTTCTGGCGGCGGCTGCCGGCCTCCACCAGCCAGCGGGGGTCGACCTCGAAGGCGGTGGCGTAGAGGAGCTTGAGGTCATCCGGGATGCGGTCGATGGGCTGGACCGAGCCGTCGTAGTATTTTAGGTCGTTGACCATCACGGAGTCCCAGAGGTCCTTCTCCTTCAAGTCCGCCACCAGGTAGGGGTTGACCACGGTGAACTCGCCCGAGAGGTTCGATTTCACGAACAGGTTCTGGTAGGTGGGCTCGATGGACTGGCTGACCCCTACGATGTTGCTGATGGTGGCGGTGGGGGCGATGGCCATGCAGTTGGAGTTGCGCATGCCCACCGTCTTGACACGCTCGCGCAGGGTCTCCCAATCCAGGGTGCTGCCGGTGTCCATCTGGAGATAGCCGCCGCGGCCCTCCTCCAGCAGCTTGATGGAGTCGAGGGGCAGTATTCCCCGGCTCCAGAGTGAGCCCGCGAAGCTCTGGTAGCGCCCCCGCTCCTCGGCCAGCTCTGTGCTGGCCTGGATGGCGTAGTAGCTCAAGTACTCCATGCTCTGGTCGGCGAAGGCGACCGCCTCCTGGCTGGCGTAGGGGATGCGCAGCCGATAGAGCGCGTCCTGGAAGCCCATGATGCCGAGCCCCACCGGGCGGTGCCGGAGGTTGGATTTGCGGGCCTGGGGGACGTTGTAGAAGTTGTAGTCGATGACGTTGTCCAGCATGCGCATGGCGGTGCGCACCGTGCGCTGGAGGCGCCGGGTGTCGAGCCCCTTCTCGGTCACGTGGGCGGCCAGGTTGACCGAGCCCAGGTTGCACACGGCGATCTCCAGGTCATTGGTATGCAGGGTGATCTCGGTGCACAAGTTGGAGCTGTGCACCACCCCCACGTGCTGGTTGGTGTAGCGCAGGTTGCAGGGGTCCTTGAAGGCCAGCCAGGGGTGGCCGGTCTCGAAGAGCATGGCGAGCATCTTGCGCCACAGGTCCACCGCCTTGATGCGCTTGTGGACCTTCAGCTCGCCCCGCTCGGCGCGGGCCTCGTAGGCGGTGTAGGCGGCCTCGAAGGCCTGGCCCGTGAGGTCGTGCAGATCGGGGGTCTCGTCGGGGGAGAACAGCGTCCAGTGCTGGTCCTCCGCCACCCGCTTCATGAAGAGGTCCGGCACCCAGTTGGCGGTGTTCATGTCGTGGGTGCGGCGGCGGTCGTCCCCGGTGTTCTTGCGCAGATCCAGGAACTCCTCGATGTCCACGTGCCAGGTCTCGAGATAGGCGCAGACGGCTCCTTTTCTTTTGCCTCCTTGGTTCACAGCTACGGCCGTATCGTTGGCCACCTTGAGGAAGGGCACCACCCCTTGGCTCCGCCCATTGGTGCCCTTGATATGAGCCCCCATGCCGCGCACCCGGGTCCAGTCGTTGCCGAGGCCACCGGCGAATTTGGAGAGCAGCGCATTGTCCTTGATGGCGCTGTAGATGCCGTCCAGGTCGTCGGGGACCGTGGTGAGGTAGCAGGAGCTGAGCTGGGGCCGGAGCGTCCCGGAGTTGAAGAGGGTGGGCGTGCTGCTCATGAAGTCGAAGGAGGAGAGCAGCTCATAGAACTCGATGGCCCGCTCCTCCCGCTCGATCTCGTTGATGGCGAGCCCCATGGCGACCCGCATGAAGAAGGCCTGGGGCAGCTCGAAGCGGATGCCGCCCGCGGTGTGGATGAAGTAGCGGTCGTAGAGTGTCTGGAGGCCCAGGTAGGTGAACTGGAGGTCCCGCTCGGGCTTGAGGGCCGCGCCGATGCGGGCCAGGTCGAAGCGGGCGAGCTGGCGGTCCAGGAGCTCCAAGTCCCCGGCACGGCGGACGTAGGCGCCGAAGTAGTCGCCGTAGCGCTCGGCCATGTCGGACTGGGTCTCGACGCCGACGGCCATGTCCAGGTAGCCCAGGGCCTCGCGGCGCATCAGGTCGAGGAGCAGGCTCGCGGCGGCCTGGCTGTAGGCGGGCTCGCGCTCGATGAGGGCCCGGGCGGACATCACCAGGGCCTGGCTGACGTCGGCCTCCTTGACCCCGTCGAAGAGGTTGCGGGTGGTGTCGGCCAGGATGGCCTCCGGGTCCACCCCGTCGAGGTCCCGGCAGGCCTCGTCCACCAGGCGGCGCATGCGCTGGAGGTCCAGCTGGCGGGTCGTGCCGTCTGGAAGGGTCACGCGGATCTCGGCCTCGTCCGGGCGGGCCTCGTTGGCGGGGGCCTTCTCGGCCCGCTCCCGGGCCCGGGCCTCCCGGTAGAGGACATAGTCGCGGGCCACCTTGTGCTCGCCGGCGCGCATTAGCGCCAACTCGACTTGGTCCTGGATGTCCTCGATATGAACGGTCCCCCCTCCCGGCAGGCGGCGGGTGAGGGCCGAGGCCACCTGCTCGGTCAGCTCCCGGACCCGGTCGTGGATACGGCTGGAGGCGGCCGCATTGCCTCCCTCCACGGCCAGGAAGGCCTTGGTCATGGCCACCATGATCTTGTTGGCGTCGAAGTGGGTGACCTTGCCGTTGCGGCGGATCACCTGGACCCGCCCCGGGGCATGGGCGGCTACCTCCAGGGCGGAGGAGGTCAATTCCGGCGCGGCCTCGCCCGAACCGGAGCGGGCGGCAGTACCCTCCCCGATACCCGGCGTGGACTCCTGGGACTGGACCTGCTCCGAGACGGGGTCTGCGACAGTGGCGGACATGGCTCCTCCTGATGGGTCTGCGGCCTAGGCGGCTCTGGGTTCGTGGTGGCTTCGCGGGGCCTGCCAGGCCCCCCTTGAGGGCCTTGAGATGGTCTTGGGGCGCTTTGTGGAAGCACGGCGACGATGTCAATATATACGCTCGACTGAATCAGTCAACCACAAGATGTTGTGGAAACTCCCTGGGTAAGCTGTCGATGGGCTGTGGGCGGTCTGTGGATAAGTGCCCGCGTTGCGCGCCCCGCGGGGCCTGGCGGCCGGGGCCCCGCGCGAGTCTGCCATGTCGGAATTTGAGCAGGCGTTCGCAGTTCCGCCTGTGATCCGGGTGGCTTCTGGGTTGGTCGCTGGTCGCCCGGAAGCTCCGGCGTTCCGTCGGAGCGCCGCCGC
>JBGSUY010000783.1:0-4254 GCA_041753195.1 Chromatiaceae bacterium | reverse complement strand
TCTCGCCGTCCAGGGCCGAGGTGGCCTCGTCGAGGATCACCACCTTGGGGTCGGAGAGCACCATGCGGGCCACCGCCAGGCGCTGGCGCTGGCCGCCGGAGAGGCGCACGCCGTCCCGCCCCAGCCGGGTGTCCAGGCCCTGGTCCAGCCCCTCCACCACCTCTCGAAGCTGGGCGACCTCCAGGGCCCGCCAGAGGCGCGTGTCCGGGACGTCCTGGCCCAGGGTCAGGTTCATGCGCACGCTGTCATTGAACAGTGCCGGCTGCTGCAACACCGTGGCGACATGGCTGCGCACCACGTCCATGCCGATCAGCTCGACTGGAACCCCGTCGAACCGCACCACCCCGGAGCTGGGGGGATAGAGCCCCAGGATCACCTGCACCAGGGTGGTCTTGCCACCGCCGCTCGCCCCCACGAAGGCCACCCGCTCGCCGGCCTCGATGGCGAGCGAGATGCCGTCCAGGACCGGGGGTCCGTCCCCATAGGCGAAGCGGATTGCCTCCAGGGTGATGGACACCGTCCGCTTGCCCGCGAAGGGATCCTGCCGGTGGGGATACTCCGGCTCCAGGTCCATGGTGAGCAGCCGGTTGATGCGGGACAGGGCCGCCTCGGCCGCGTGGTAGGCGTATTGGATGCCGAGCACCTCCTGGACCGGGCCCATCATGAACCAGAGGTAGGCGAAGACCGCCAGCATCTCGCCGATGCTGAGTCCCGAGAACAGGACCATCAGCATGGCCAGGGCCCGGAAGCAGTCGAACCCGAACATCAAGACGTTGAAGGAGAGCCGGTTGCCCGCGTCGCTTTTCCAGGTGAAGGCGGAGGCGAAGTCGCGGATCTCCCGGGCGTGCCCGATGATGCGGCCGATGTAGAAGCGCTCCCGGTTGCCGGCGCGGATCTGGGCGATGGCGTCCAGGGTCTCGGCGAGGGACTCCTGGAAGGCCTGGTAGGCGCTGATCTCCCGTTTCTTGAGCTCCGAGACCTTGTGGCCGAACAGGGTGGTGACGTAGATCACCAGGGGATTCAAGAGGATGATGAAGAGTCCCAACCGCCAGTTCATCCATAGGAGCACGCAGGCGGTGCCGATGATGCTCAAGACCGCCACCAGGAACTTGCTGGTGGCCCCGCCCACGAAGCGGTCGATGGTGTCCAGATCGGTCACCAAATGGGAGGCGACGGTCCCGGCGCCCAGGGTCTCGTACTCGGCCATGGAGACGCGCTGCAGGCGGGCCAGCAGATCCCGCCGCAGCCGGAAGATCACGTCCTTGGAGATGCGGGTGAACTCCCGGGTCTGGAGCACGCCCAGCACGGTGGCCGTCAGGCGCAGCCCCAGGGTGAGAAAGAGGATGACCAGGATGTAGAGGACCGGCCCGTGCCAGGCGGCGGGGAACACCCGGTCCATGCCGCCGACCAGGGCGCCGGGCTTGTTGAGCAGCACCTCGTCCACCAGGAGCGGCATCAGGAGCGGCACCGGGACGCTGACCAGGGTCCCCAGAACGGCGATCAGGTTGGCGATGAATAGCTCCCGGCGGTGGCGCAGCACCAGGGCCGTTAGATCACGCCAGTCGTAGGGGCGGCTGCGCAGGACCTCCGGGGTCGGGTCGTTCTCGTTGGTCATGGGCAGGGTAGGGGGGCCATGGGGCACCCAGTGTAGCCCATCGGGTGGAGTCGATCGGTTGCCCAGCGGCCCCGCCCTCGCCCCGGTCCTTGGCCCTCGCTTCGATTGAGCCGGGCCGCGCTGGTCGCCTATACTGCCGATCCTCACGTCTCGGTATTCCCGGGACGGCCTGCGCCAGCTCCAGGAATCGCCCCGATGCGGACTCTCCTCCCCACCCTGTTTGTCGCCCTGCTGTCGGGGTCCATCCCCCTGTTGCCCGGTAGCGCCCAGGCCGAGGACCTGATCCAGGTCTACGATCAGGCGGTGCGCAGCGATCCGGTCCTGCGCGAGGCCGAGCAGACCCTGTTCGCCACCCGCGAGGTCAAGCCCCAGGCGCGTGCCCTCTTGCTTCCCAACGTGGCCGCCACGGGCGAGGCCAATTACCAGTCGGGGAGCTCCCAGATCCGTGGCCTCGACAGACGCAGTGACAACTTCGGCAGCCAGAACGCGGCGGCGGTGGTCAGCCAGTCGGTTTACAACCGCGGCAACTGGATGACCCTAAAGCAGTCGGACGACGTGATCGCCCAGGCGGAGGCCCAGTACCGGGATGCACAGATCGCGCTCATGGTGCGCACCACCGAGGCCTATTTCGCCGTGCTCCGGGCGGCCGACGCAGTGACCGTTTCCGAGTCCCTGGTGCGCGCCAACGAGCGGACCCTGGACCAGTCCAAGCAGCGCTTCGAGGTGGGCCTGGTGGCCATCACGGACGTCAACGAGAGCCAGGCCGCCTATGACAGCTCGCGCGCCACCCTGATCAACGCCAAGGTCGCCCTGGACAATGCCTGGGAGGCCCTGCGGGTCATCGTCGGGCCCTTCAACCAGCCCCTGGCCCGCCTGGGGGACAAGCTGCCCCTGGCGCCCCCGGAGCCAAACAACCTCGACACCTGGGCCGATACCGCCCTGCGCAACAATTTCGGCATCATCGCGGCCAGCGAGGCGGCGGAGGCGGCCAAGAAGGGGATCGAGATCGAGCGCTCGGGCTACTTCCCGAGTGTCGGCGCCCAGGCCGGCTTCGATTTCAGCAATTCGGGCCAGGATTCCGGGGTGATCCGCAGCGAAGGGGCCTTCGTGGGGCTGACCCTCAACGTCCCCATCTATCAGGGCGGGGCCGTGGCCTCGCGCACCCGCCAGGCGGGCTATCAGTTCCGCGCCGCCCAGGATCGCCTGGACCAGACCCGGCGCCAGGTCGACCAGCAGGTGAAGGACGCCTTCCGTGGCATTCAGTCCAGCATCGAGGACGTGAAGGCCCGCCAGGCGGCCGTCGTGTCCGCGCGCTCCTCCCTGGAATCCACCCAGGCCGGGCTCGAGGTGGGTACCCGCACCCAGGTCGACGTGTTGAACGCCCAGCGTAACCTGTTCGAGGCGGAGTTCCAGTACCTGAGCTCCCGCTACGCCTACATCATCAACGGGGTCAAGCTCCATCAGGCCACCAGCACCCTGACCCGGGAGGTGCTGGAGAAGGGCAATGCCTGGCTCAATCCGGCGGATACGGTGCCGCCGCCAGCGTATTGAAGGAAGTGGCGAGTAGCGAGTGGCGAGGGCCGAGGAAAACGTCGTCCTCGCGGTTTCTCGATCTCGCAACTCGCTACTCGCTACTCGCTACTCATGTCCGGTAACAGCTTCGGCAAGCTCTTCGTGGTGACCGGGTTCGGCGAGAGCCATGGCCCCGCCATCGGCGGCGTCGTGGACGGTTGCCCGCCGGGTCTGGCGCTTACCGCGGCGGACCTCCAGCGAGATCTGGACCGGCGCAAGCCCGGCCAGTCACGCCACACCACCCAGCGGCGGGAGCCGGACGAGGTCGAGATCCTCTCCGGCATCTTCGAGGGCCTGACCACCGGCGCCCCCATCGGGCTCCTGATCCGCAACCAGGATCAGCGCTCCAAGGACTACTCGGAGATCGCCGCCAAGTACCGGCCTGGCCACGCGGACTACACCTACGACCAAAAATTTGGACGGCGAGACCACCGGGGCGGGGGGCGCTCCTCGGCCCGGGAGACCGCGGTGCGGGTGGCCGCCGGGGCCATTGCGAAGAAGTACCTGGTCGAGCGCTGCGGCCTCACTATCCGCGGCTACCTCTCCCAACTGGGGCCCATCCGTCCCGCCGGTCTCGATTGGGGCCAGGTGGAGCGCAATCCCTTCTTTTGGCCCTGGGCGGGGCAAGTGCCCGAGTTGGAAGCCTACATGGACGCCCTGCGAAAGGAGGGCAACTCCATCGGTGCCGCCGTAACCGTGGTGGCGAGCGGGGTGCCCGCGGGTCTCGGGGAGCCCATCTTCGACCGCCTGGATGCGGACCTCGCCCATGCGCTGATGAGCATCAACGCGGTCAAGGGGGTGGAGATCGGGGCCGGATTCGCCTGCGTGGAGCAGAAGGGGACAGAGCACCGGGACGAGATGACCCCCGAGGGCTTCCTGTCCAACAACGCCGGGGGCATCCTCGGCGGCATCTCTTCGGGTCAGGACGTCGTGGCCCGCATCGCGCTCAAGCCCACCTCCAGCATTCGGCTGCCCGGGCGCACCATCGGGGCCGACGGACTGCCGACCGAGGTGGTGACCACCGGCCGCCACGACCCGTGCGTGGGCATCCGCGCCACCCCCATCGC
>JBGSUY010000782.1:0-2746 GCA_041753195.1 Chromatiaceae bacterium | reverse complement strand
GGCGGACCCGGGCGGCGAGTCCGGTCCATGATCCGGGCAGCCCCCCTCCGACCCCGGGCCTGATCGGGTCGAGACAGGATGCGGCTGCCCCGGGTCTACATCGACGCGCACCTCGCCCCCGGTGAGACCTTGATCCTGCCGGACGGTCCTGGCCGCCATCTCACCCAGGCGCTGCGGCTCGGCCCCGGCGCCCCGCTGCGGGTGTTCAACGGCGATGGACGTGACTACGGGGCCCGACTGGCCAGCCTCGCGCGGCAAAGCGTAACCTTGGTCATCGATTCCCCAGGCGCGGCGGAGCCACTCCCCCCACTCGAGATCCAGCTCGCAATCGGGGTCTCCAAGGGGGAGCGCATGGACTATACGATCCAGAAATCGGTGGAGCTTGGGGTCTCCCGGATCAGCCCGCTTTTCACCGGACGCAGCGTGGTCCAGCTCCGGGGCGATCGGCTCGAACGCCGCATGGAACATTGGCAGGGGGTCCTGATCAGCGCCTGCGAGCAGTCGGGACGGCGTCGTCTGCCCCGGCTCGACGGGGCGACGGCCTTCAGCGACTGGATCGCCGCCGCCCCCGCCGGGACCCTCCTTCTGGACGCCCAAGCGGAGCAGGCCCTGACCGCCCTGCCCCCGCCCGAGGATCGGGTGTCCTTGCTGGTGGGCCCGGAAGGGGGATTGAGCCCGGGGGAACGCCGTCAGGCCCAGGAGCGGGGGTTTCGCCCGATACGCCTCGGCCCCCGCGTACTGCGCACGGAGACGGCCCCACTGGCGGCGATTGCCGCCATCCAGGCCCTGTGGGGGGACTTCAGGGCCTGACCAGGGCCCCCACAGCCCGAAAGGGTCGATCGCCTCGGGTCATCCAATCGGGTCAGAGTCGCAAGAATCCAGGGGGCCGGCAAGGTCTTGGCCCCAGAATTCGATGGTATCCTAGGGATCGCACTCGAAGACTGCCCAGAGTGACGCGATCCCAATCATGAACCTGCTGCTCGTCGTGCTCCTCCCGTTCGCGGGGGCCGCACTCACCGGCTGGGTCTCCCGCTTCGGTCGGATGCGCTCCGCCTGGACGGCGGGCGGTCTCGCCGCACTGTCTCTGACCACCCTTCTCCCCTCGGCGAGCGCCCCCTTCCGCGGGGAGACCATTCTGCAGCGCTGGTCCTGGATCCCCGAGGCAGGACTGGGACTCGCCTTCCGGCTGGATGGCCTGGGACTCCTGTTCGCCCTGATGATCCTCGGCATCGGACTGCTGGTGATCCTCTACGCCCGCTACTACCTCGCCGAGCGGGACTGCCTGGGGCGTTTCTATGCCTACCTCCTGCTCTTCATGGGCTCCATGCTGGGCATCGTCCTGTCGGAAAACCTGATCCTGCTGCTGATCTTCTGGGAGATGACCAGCCTCTCCTCCTTCCTGTTGATCAGCTACTGGCGCGAGCAGGACGATGCCCGCCAGGGCGCGCGCATGGCCCTGACCATCACGGGCCTGGGGGGCTTGAGCCTGCTGGGCGGCTTCCTGCTGCTGGGCGAGATGGCGGGTAGCTACGAGCTGTCGATCGTCCTGGCCTCCGGAGAGGGGATCCGCGCCCACCCCCTCTACACCCCCATGCTGGTGCTGATCCTGCTGGGGGCCTTCACCAAGTCCGCCCAGTTCCCCTTCCACTTTTGGCTGCCCCACGCCATGGCCGCTCCGACCCCCGTGTCGGCCTATCTGCACTCGGCGACCCTGGTGAAGGCGGGTGTCTTCCTGCTGGCGCGGCTCTTCCCCGTCCTATCCGGGACCCCCGAGTGGTCCTGGCTGGTCATCGGGGCCGGGGTCAGCACCCTGCTGATCGGCGCCTGGTTCGCACTCTTCAAGCACGACCTCAAGGGGCTGCTCGCCTATTCCACCATCAGCCACCTGGGGCTCATCACCCTGCTGTTCGGGATCGGCACGCCCCTGGCGGCGGTTGCCGGAGTCTTCCACATCATCAACCACGCCACCTTCAAGGCCTCGCTCTTCATGGCCGCCGGGATCATCGATCACGAGTGCGGCACGCGGGACATGCGCCGAATCAATGGGCTGTGGCGTTTCATGCCCTACACCGGCACGCTTGCCATGGTGGCGGCGGCGGCCATGGCGGGGGTCCCCCTATTCAATGGGTTCCTGTCCAAGGAGATGTTCTTCGCCGAGACCGCCAGCTTCTTCGATGAGCATCGCTGGGGCTGGTTGCTGCCCTTCTTCGTCGTGATCGCCGGCATGCTCGCGGTGGCCTATTCGCTCCGCTTCATCCACGACGTCTTCTTCAACGGCGACCCGGTGGACCTGCCGAGGACGCCCCACGAGCCGCCCTTCTGGATGAAGGTGCCCGTGGAGGTGCTGGTGGCGCTGTGTCTCCTGGTCGGCATCCTGCCCGCCTTCACCGTGGCCCCTTGGCTCGAGGTCGCGGTCGTGGCGGTGCTTCAGGGTCCCACACCGAGCTACAGCCTGGCCATCTGGCACGGGATCAACGCGCCCTTCCTGATGAGCCTCGCGGCCCTGATCGGAGGAGTCCTTTTTTACTCGGGGCGCCGCCCGCTCTTCAATCTCGCCGCCCGTCTCGAGGGCCGCCTGGTCGCCCGGGGAGTCTACGACTGGATGCTCGGGCGGGTGCTGGCCTTCGCCGGCCTCCTGACCAGCCGCGTGGACAGCGGCTCCCTGCAGCGGATGCTCCTGCTGTTCATCCTCTCCGCCCTGGGGCTCGGCGCCGCGGGTCTGGTTGGGAGCGACGCGCCGCTGACC
>JBGSUY010000781.1:0-3003 GCA_041753195.1 Chromatiaceae bacterium | reverse complement strand
GGCATCGGCGGCGGCGAAGACCAGGGTGCGCAGCAGCCCGTAGGCGTCCCCATCGTGGGGTTGGGTCCCGGCGGGGACCTTTGCGGGCAGGCCATGACCGTGGTCATGCCCGCCGCCGGTGATGGCCGCGTGGGCGAGCTGGGCCTGGGAGTCGAGGATCAGGGCGGCCTGCACCACCACCCGCTCACCCTCCGTCAAACCTGCCAGCACCTCGGCCTCCCCATCCCCCACCCGCCCGAGCCGGATCTCCCGGGCCCGGTAACCCCGATCCCCCTGGGCCACATAGACCACCGGCCGGCCGCCGTGCTGGAGCACGGCGCTGCGCGGTACCAGCAGGGTCTCGGGAGAGCTTCCCACCACCAGACCCTGGGCGGTCTGGCGGTGCAGGAGCCGGCGCTCGGGGTTCTCCAGGATGACCCGCACGCTGGCGGTGCGGCTCATCTCGTCAAGGTTGGGGTCGATGAAGCTGATGGGCGCGGTCAGGACCTGGCCCGGCAGGGAGGCGACCGAGACCTCAACCGTCTGGCCGGGCGCGAGCCAGGCGAGGTCCGGCTCATAGGCGTCGAACACGAACCACATGCGCGAGAAGTCGCCGATCTCGAACAGGCGGTCATTGGTCTCAACGTACTGACCCTCGTAGACGTTGCGGGAGACCACGGTCCCCGACAGGGGGGCCCGCACCGTGACCATGGCCGTGGGCTTCTGGGTGTTGTCGAGGATGCGGATCTCCTCCTCGGTGAGACCGAGCTCCAGCAGGCGCTCACGGGCCGCGGCGCGCTCCGACAGCGAGGTGGCGACGGCCCCCGCCTTGAGCCGCTCCAGGTACTCCCGCTGGGCCGTCAGCATCTCGGGACTGAAGACGGTGGCCAGGGGTGCCCCGGCCTCCACCTCCGCCCCCACGTAGTTCACGTGCAGCCGCTCAATACGCCCCGGGACCCGGGCGGCGAGGATGCGGTGTCGGGTGTCGTCATCGTCGATGACGCCGCTGACCCGCAGCGTGCGGGTGAGCGGACCGCGCCTCAGCTCGGCGGTCTGCACCCCGATCACTGTCTCCTGCACGGCGTTGAGGGTGACCAGGTCCGGATCATCCGCCGCCGCGGTGCTGTCGGGGCCGCCAGCGGCCACCAGGGCCATGCCGCAGATGGTGCAGCGGTCCCCCGGCTTGTCGGACTTGATCCAGGGGTGCATGGGGCACTGGTAGACCTGGGCCCTCGACAGGGGCCCCAGGCTGGACCCCAACCCGGACTCATGCTGCGCATAGTCGTGCTCCGCATGGTCAGTCTCACTCGGCAGGGTACTAGGCTGATCGCTGGCCGGCAGATAGCCAGCCGCGGCGACCAGAAAGACGGCCAGTGCGAACGGTCTCTTGAAGGGCATAGCGGGATTTGCACCTTGTGGTGACGACGGAAGGATAGACAGCGAGGAACCCCGCCCTGTTCGCGCGACGATCAAGAAGCGCTGCATTGAGATAAATCGAGGCGTTCGGGGGCTTGCCGGCGCTAGCTTGGAGTTTATTTGAGGGGCACCCGCCATGTCTTCGAACGCGACCCTCAGCACCGGTCTCGCGCCCGTCGCCCTCCTCGCCCTGCTTGCCGCGCCGCCCTCGATTGGGGATGAAGGCCAGGCAACCGTGGAATCCACGGTCCTCTTCAACACCGACTGCGCCCGCTGCCACGAGGGCGAGTGCAGCGGTCGCCTGAGCTTCCATCTGCCCCCCGAGGCCGCCGATCAACATATCCGCCGGCACGGCGGCGAGCTTCCAGCGAAGCAGGTCCGCGAGCTCTCCGAGCTGCTGCGCTACATGAAGGAAGAATGCGCCTTCGGCCCCCTGCCCCTCGCCCTGGCACTCGATGGGGCCTGGGGGACTGAGACCCTGAGCAGACTGCGCTCCGCCTCGGGAGAGACCTATTTCCTCCCCTTGGGCACCCTGAGCCCCGGTGGCCATCGCGTCCTGCTTCAGGGACCAGGGCCCACCGCCAGGCCCTGCGTCGAGCTGATCGACGGCGACTTTGGCTATCTCGATGCGGTTGAGCTTGAGCCCGCGGAGGACGGCTGGCGCCTGCGCTTTCGCACGGAAGCAGCGGGCGTGCTGTTCCTGCGTGTGAAAATCCCAGTACACGCCGATCTGATCCGCGTCGAGATCGCGCGCGAGTCGCCCCCCTGAGTCAGGCGGTGCCGGCCGGTATCAGCCGGCGGACAGGCCCGCGGGAACCCCTACAGGAGTCAGGACGCCCGCGCGCCCTGGCGCGGGTGGCCGAACAGGGTACGATTAGCCTGCCAAAGGGCGTGGGGCGTCGGGCGTCGCGCGCCCACCATTCCCGCATTGAAGGCCAACCGAGAGGTGGATCGTCGATGGGACTCGACCGCTACAGGATTCTGTTCGACCTTGCGCCCCTGTGCGTGCATGAGATCGACGCCGACGGGCGCCTGATGGCGATGAACCCCGCGGGCCTCGCCATGATGGGCATCGCCAACGAAGACGCGATTCGCGGACGCGACTATCTGACCTTGGTGAGCCGCTCCGATAGGGACAGGGTGCGTCGCCTGATGGCCGAGGCATTCGCCGGGCAAGTCTGCGCCTTCGAGTTCTGCGCCGCCGGCGAGCCTGTAACCGAGCACCGGCGCCATTTCACCTCCTGCCTCATCCCCAGTCCCGATGCGCGCGGCCACATCGACCGGCTCATCGGCATCTCCGCGGACATCTCACTGCATCCGGAGGCCGAGGCCGAGCTGCGGCGTCTCAACCGGACCCATACGGTGCTGTCCCGCTGCAACCACAGCCTGGCCCGCGCCGTCGAGGAGCGGGAGCTGCTCAAGGCCTTCTGCACCAATCTGGTGGAGGTGGGCGGCTACTGCTTCGCGTGGGTGGGCTACGTGGGCAGGAAGCGCCCGACCCGGGTGCGTATGGTCGCTCACGCGGGCCATGAGCACACGGATTTCACGGCGGAGGCGCTGGCCTGGGCCAACACCGGCGACCGCCCCAGCGCCTGCCGCGCCGCGATC
>JBGSUY010000780.1:0-4614 GCA_041753195.1 Chromatiaceae bacterium | reverse complement strand
ACCACGAGGGGCGGCCGGCCCTCCTCGGGGGGCAGGCCGCGGGCGTACTGCACGGCCTGGCCGTGGGCGCGGAGCATGGCCTTGTCCCAGACGCCGGTGTCCAGGGCCAGGCCGGTCTGCTTGCATTCGAGGATATAGCATGCGCGCCGGTAGAGGTCGATGAAGCCTTGGCTCTGGGTGCCGTCGCCGTGCTGGAAGACGATCCGCCGCTCGAAGCAGTAGGCGTTGTCGCGGGTCTCCTCGCGGGCCGGGTCTGGCTGGGGCAGGCCGAGCAGGGCGCACAGCTCGGTCAGGAAGATCTGGTAGTTGGCGCGCTCGGTGCCGGTCGCGTCGCGCCAGCGGGCGATGAAGGCCTCGATGGCCTCGGGGCTGACATCGCCGGGGTTGTCGGCGTCCATGGGATGGGGTCCGAGGCGGTGGGGATCGCCGGCATGCTATGCGGCGGCAGGGGAGGGCGGCAAGGGCGCTACCGGCGGGCAGCAACCCCAAATTTGATGCTCGGTGACCTCGGCGTGCTCCCCAAGGTTGCAATGGCTCCGTCTGCGTTTGCTGGTTGGTTGGGCTGGTTCGGCTGGTTCGGTTGGTCCCTATGGAGTGGACAATCGATCGGACAGGGCGTCTAGTTAGCAGGTCCGATGCAGCCCGGGCGACGTTTGGCCCGAGCCTAGGCCCGCCAACATCGGACAACACGCTTAGGCGATTTCTGTCAAACCCGTCGCGACTGCGGCGATCGGCGCTGGCGTGCAAATGATGTCGGCGCCGGCCTATGCCACGGAGCAGTCGCAGGATCGGCAGGACGCGCGGGACACGCGCCAGACCGGTCGCCAGGGCGCAAGGCAGGAGAAGGCCGACTGCCGTGCGGGAGACGATGAGAGCCGCCCGGAATGCCGGCAGGACAAGCGCGATACCAAGCAGGATGCACGCGACACCGCAAGGGACCAGAAGTATTGAGTTAGACGAGGCGTGCGAGGCTGTCGAACGCAGCCCTCGGGCGCCGCCCGTTCAGACGGACCAGTTGGTCTGAAGCTCGGCGGGCGGCGATACCGCATCAAGCAGGCAGTGTGATTGGTGGCTGTCTTCGCGCGATCGGCGACGGGCGGCGGGGAAAGCGCTTCATCATGTAAGGCCTAAGTTCATGAACGTCTGCCCTATGAAACATTCCATCAGATACGGGGACTATCTCCAGGCCGTCGGTGCCGGGCGGCGGGAGCTCAGCCTAAACGCCATCGTGCCGCCCCTGGGGCGCGACGCACAGGGGCAGCCGGTGCCGCCTCCGGCGCCTGGCCTCATCCGGCTGCACCCGGACGAGATCGCGGGGTTGCTGCGCCCCTATGTCTCGGTGCGGTTCATGGACCAAGTCAGGGCCGTGGTGCCCCTGGCGCTCTATCTCGCGCTCTTCCAGATCCTCATCCTGCGGCAGCTCCTGGACGACTCCTGGCTCATCACTGGCGGGCTCTTCGCGGTGATCGTCGGGCTGATGTTCTTCATGGAGGGGCTGAAGCTCGGGTTGATGCCCTTCGGCGAGCTGATCGGGCACACCTTGCCGCGCAAGTCGCCGCTCCCCCTGGTGCTCCTGATCACCCTGCTGCTCGGCATCGGTGTGACCTTCGCGGAGCCGGCCATCGGGGCGCTCAAGACCGCGGGGCAGAATGTCTCGCCGGAGCGGGCCCCCTATCTCTGGGTGCTGCTCAACCAGTGGGCGGGTGCCCTGGTGCTGGTCATCGGGGCCAGTGTGGGACTCGCCGCGGTGCTGGGGACCCTGCGCTTCCTCTACGGCTGGAGCCTGAAGCCGCTGATCTACGCCTCCCTGGTGCCGGTGCTCGGGCTCACACTCTACGGTGCGGCCGATCCGGAGCTTGCCAAGGTCCTGGGACTGGCTTGGGATGCGGGGGCCGTGACCACCGGGCCGGTGACGGTACCGCTGGTGCTGTCGCTCGGCATCGGGATCGCGGCCGCCGCCGGCAAGGGCGATTCGGGTCTGTCCGGCTTCGGCATCGTGACCCTGGCCTCGCTCTTCCCGATCCTTGGGGTGCTGCTTCTGACCCTTTATGTGGCCGCGACCCTGACGCCCGCGGAGATCATCGCCGCCGCGGCTGCCGCCGCGGGCACGGGCTCCGCCGCGCTTGCCTGGTATGAGCGCAGTCCGGGCGTCGAGGTGATACTCGGGCTGCGGGCCATTCTTCCGCTGGTGCTGTTCCTGTTCCTTATTCTGAAGCTGGTGCTCAAGGAGCCGCTGCCGCGCCCGCGGGAGATCTGGCTCGGGATTGGGTTGACGGTGCTCGGCATGTGCATCTTCAACCTCGGACTGACCTATGGGCTCTCCAAGCTCGGGGGGAGCGCCGGGTCACTGGTCCCCGCCGCTTTCATGGAGGTCCCGGCGGCAGAGGGATCGCCCCTGTACCGCTATGGGGTGGGGTTGATCCTGGCCCTGGTGTTCGCCTGGGTGCTGGGGTTCGGGGCCACCATCGCCGAGCCGGCCCTAAATGCGCTCGGCGTCACCGCCGAGCAGCTCACCAATGGCTTCTTCAAGAAGCGGATGCTGATCCTGGCCGTCTCGGTGGGGGTCGCCTGCGGCATCGCGCTGGGTCTCACCAAGCTCATCTTCGACCTGCCACTGGTCTGGCTCATAGTCCCGCCGTACCTGATCGCTGCCCTGCTGACCGCGGTTTCGTCGGAGGAGTTCGTGAACGTGGCCTGGGACAGCGCGGGGGTCACAACGGGTCCCATCACGGTTCCGCTGGTGCTGGCCATGGGGATCGGGTTCGGCAACGCGACCCAGGCGGTGGAGGGGTTCGGGATCCTCTGCCTGGCCTCCATCGGACCCATCATCAGCGTGCTGGTGACGGGTCTCTGGGCACGGGCGAAGGCCGGGCTACAGGAGCGGGCGGCTAGTGCCGAGCCCACAACCGATCAAGCGCTGGAGGTCCAATCACCGCTATGAAAGCAGACAAGATTACCTATCTCACCGACGTAGCCCTGATCACCTGCATCGTCTCGGCCGGGCGCGGCGATGCGGTCATCCAGGCGGCCCAGGCGATGGGCGCCGTGGGTGCGCTGGTCTACCATGCCCGGGGCGTAGGTCCGCGGGAACGGCTCGGGCTGCTCGGCATCGCCATCGAGGCGGAGAAGGATGTCATCAGCATCCTGGTTGCCACCGACTACCAGGATGCGGTCTTCGAGGCGGTGTACCGTGCCGGGGAGCTCAACAGCCCCGGCGCCGGGCTGGCCTACATCACGCCCATCGAGAAGATGGCGATCTACATCCCCCGCGAGATCCGCGAGCGGATCCCGGATCAAGGGGCTCCGGCATGAGCGCCCAGGGAGCGGATGCCCCAGCCCCGAGCCCAATGGGGAGCAGGTCCGCCAAGCTCATCTCCTGCATCTTGCCTGACGACGGGACGGAGCGGCGCCTGCTGCGCTGGCTGCGGGACCAGGGTATCACCCGCGCCAACAGCGTTTACTGCCGTGGTCATTCGGTGCTCCGGGAGGCCAAGGCTCGGCGGGGCAAGCTCCCGGAGCCCGAGTTGGTGCGCCTGGTCACCGTCGTCGTGGAGGCGGACCAGGCGGACGCGCTCTTCGAGCTTATCTACGCGCAGGCGGACATCCACAGGCCCGGCGGCGGTGCGCTCGTCATGACGCCGCTGACCGCCGCCACGCCCTTTGTGCTGCCGGAGGGGGTTGCCGATGAGAACGGGGCTCGCGGTGAATGAACCACGGCGCCGTGTTATGCGTCGATCACCGGGGGCAACGCCTTCGGCTCTTGCGACTTCCAGGATAAAGGGAGATCTTTCATGAGCAGCGAGACTTCGCGGGGCGGCATCGCCGTGCTCGATTGGCTGCGGGGCTACCAGGGTGACTGGCTGCGACTGGACCTCGTCGCGGGTCTTACCACCGCGGCGGTGGTCGTCCCCAAGGCCATGGCCTATGCCACGGTTGCCGGGCTGCCGGTGGAGGTGGGGCTCTATACCGCCTTCGTGCCCATGGTGATCTACGCGATCCTGGGGACCTCGAGGCCGCTCAGCGTCAGCACCACCACCACCCTGGCGATCCTGACCGGCACACAGCTTGCCCTGGTTGCACCCTCAGGGGATCCCGCGGCGCTGCTGACCGCCTCGGCGACCCTCACGGTCCTGGTCGGGATCATGCTGATCCTGGCCTCGGTGCTGCGCTTGGGGGTGGTCGCCAGCTTCATCTCGGAGCCGGTGCTGACCGGGTTCAAGGCGGGCATCGGGCTGGTCATCATCCTCGACCAGGTGCCGAAGCTCGTAGGGATCCACTTCGACAAGGGCGGGTTCCTTCAGAACCTGCTCGCGCTCATCCACCACCTTCCAGAGACCTCCCTCGCGACCCTGGCGGTGGGCGCGGCCATGCTCATCATCCTGGTCGGCGTCGAGCGCTTCGTCCCGCGCGCCCCGGCACCGCTCATCGCCATCGCGCTGGGCATTGCCGCCTCGGGCCTGCTCGCGCTCCAGAGTCTGGGTGTGGAGACGGTGGGCCACATCCCTCAGGGCCTGCCTCCCTTCACGGCGCCGAGCCTCGCCCTGGTCGAGCAGCTCTGGCCCGGTGCATTGGGCATCGCGCTCATGAGCTTCACCGAGTCCATCGCCGCGGCGC
>JBGSUY010000779.1:0-2043 GCA_041753195.1 Chromatiaceae bacterium | reverse complement strand
GTCGGGGAGGTCCCGACGGGGGCCAGGATCGCCACCGCCGGCCTGGTGATCAACCGCCAGCGCCCGGCTGCCGCCAACAACGTCACCTTCGTGACCCTGGAGGACGAGACCGGCCAGGTAAACCTGGTGGTCTGGAGGCGCATCGCGGAGCGCCAGCGCGGGGCCCTGCTCGGGTCCCAACTACTGGCGGTCTATGGGGAGGTGCAGCGGGAGGCGGGGGTGACCCACCTGATCGCCGAGCAGCTCGCGGACTACTCGGCCCTGCTGGGAACCCTCTTGAGGGGGCTGGTCACCGTCTCCCGGGACTTCCATTGAGCCAGCCGGTCGGTATGGCCCCGCGCCGGTCTGTTGGAGCCAGGGCGGCGCCATCCCCGCGCCGCCGCGGACTTGCCTCAGCCCTATTCCTTGGAGCTGGACTTCTTCTCGGTCTTCTTGTCCTGCGTGACCTCCTTTTCCTTGCTTGCCGATTGCTTGCTTGCCGACTTCTTATCGCTGCTGCTGGAGGAACCTGACTGGTTGCCGACACTCCTGCAATAGCCGTCGACCTTGACGCCGTCCTTTCGGGTGTAGGCATCGACCCAGGTACAATCGCCCTTGCCCTCGCACTGGCGCTTCTCCAGCCCCTTGCAGGCCGAATCGGCGAGGGCTGATCCCGCGAAGCATCCCGCAAGCAGGGCGGTTGACAACAGGGCTTGCGTCCAGAGACGGAGACCTCTCTTCTTCATCGTTTCTCTCCATTGGGTATTCCTTCGATAGGCACGGCGCGGTGACACGCGGCGCGCCTGCTGAGAGTAGAAGTCGTTAGGGCCAGATGCAAGGGATTCGCCCAAGACTTATCCTTCGAGGCCCTGAATCCCCTGCCGCCCCAACGGGGTCGGCATCCCACCATCGCCTAGCGACCGGAGGACCAGAGTTGGACATCGACGCCCTGAATACCGAGTACGGGATCCCCGGAACCCTACGCCTCACCCCTGGACGCGGCGGGTTGCCCATGATCGAGATCGAGAACGGCCTGGCCAGCGCCCTGATCTCGCTCCACGCCGGCCAGGTCCTCTCCTACCGGCCGGCGAGCGCCGCCCAGGACCTGCTGTTCCTGAGCGAGCGGGCCTACTTCGCCCCGGGCAAAGCGATCAAGGGCGGGGTCCCCATCTGCTGGCCCTGGTTCGGCGCGGACCCGGAAGCGCTGGGCCGGCCGGCCCACGGATTCGTCCGCAGCATGCCCTGGACCCTGCTCGGGACCCGGACCCTGGAGGGCGGCGCCACCCACGTCACCCTCGGCATGGCCGACGACCAGGACACCCGGACCCAGTGGCCCCGCCACTTCAACCTGGCGTTGGAGGTGACGGTGGGCGAGACCCTGGGGCTGGAGCTGATCACCCGCAACCCGCAGGATCGGCCCTTCACCATCACCCAGGCCCTGCACACCTACTTCAAGGTGGGCGACGCCACCCGCGCCCGGGTCCTGGGGCTCGAGGGCTGCCGCTACATCGACAAGGCCGCCAACGGGAAGGACGCCGTCATCACGCAGGAGGGCCCGGTGACCGTGGCCGCCGAAGTCAACCGGATCTACCAGGGTGTGCCACCGGTGCTCCTCATCGAGGACCTGGCCCTGGGCCGGCGGGTGCGCATCGAGAGCCGCAACAGCGCCACCTGCATCGTGTGGAATCCCTGGATCGAGACCGCCCGCGCCATGGGCGACCTGGACGACGCGGACTACCAGATCATGCTGTGCGTGGAGACCGCGAACGCCGCCGACGAGGTGATCGAGGTCCCGGCGGGCGGGGAGGCGCGCCTCGCCGCCGACTATCGCATCGAGCCCCTATGAGCCTGGCCGCCCGTCTGTGAATGAGCCGGAGGCGCCGAACGAGGGCGCCGAGCCCGCCTGGATTAGCTGGCTCGACTGGGCCGCGAGCCACGGGTTAGCAGCCCCATCGGACCCCGGATTCGCGACCCTGCGCGCCCGGGTGTGGGAGGCCAGCGACTATGTCGCGACCCGGGTCGCCCGGCACCCGGAGGAGCTCACGGGCCTGATCGGATCCGGCG
>JBGSUY010000778.1:0-5192 GCA_041753195.1 Chromatiaceae bacterium | reverse complement strand
CCAGATCCGCCAGGGCCCGGGCCGTCTCCTTGCGCTCGCCGCTGGCGTGCTCGCGTTCCCGGCGGCAGTCCGCGGCCACCCGCTCCAGCACGTCGATCCCGGCCATGGCCTTGACCGCATCGCTGTGGGGCTTGGGGGTCGAGATCTCCCGCTGGGCTAGGTAGAAGGACTCGATAAATTCCGGGTAACCGAATCCGATCAGGTCCTTGAGGCGCTGCGCGACCGCCTGGACGCCGCGCACCAGGGGCTGCTCCCCCGGGCGGCTGATGCTGGCCCCATGACTCCCCAACGCGTCGAGGAAGCGCGCGACCTGGTAGCGGTTGCCGTTCGGGGTGCGGAAGTTGAGCTTGATGGCGCAGCGCGACTCGCCCCAGCGGATGACCTTGTCCGACTCGTCTGGCCCCAGGGAGAAGGTGCGACCGAACAGGGCGAAGCAGATGGACTCGCCGATGCTGCTCTTGCCCGACTCGTTGTCCCCGATCACCGCGATCAGTCCCCGGGGTGGGATCTGGTCGAGGTCGAGGCGGGCGTATTTCAGGACGTTCTCGGCTTGGACCCGCTCGATGATCATGCCCCCGACCCCCCCAGCTTCGCGATGACCAGGGCCAGGGCCTCCTCGAAGCGCTCGGGGTCGAAGTCGTCATCGGAGTTGCGTCGCCGCTCCCGCTCCAGCTCGCAGAAGGCGGCAAAGTCGCGGGCGGGGCCAACGGACTCGGGGACGGGCTCCGTGTGGTCGGGGCCGCGACTGCCGCCCTGTGGATCGGTGAGCACGACGGCATCGTCGGACATGGGGGCTCCTCTGCGGTGGCCTTGAGCGAGGGCGACCGACGCGGTCGCCCCTCGTGCCGTTAGGTTAACGGCTTTGGCACGCGAGGGAAGCCCCGGGGTACGGGGAGACGCGACCGGGCACGCCGATGCCCTGGCCCACCTGCCCCAGTCGCGCGAGGGACCTCAGTATTCGGTGCAGGGGGCCTCGGTCGTGCCCAGGGGCTGAACCTCCCGGTCCGAGGTCACTTCCTCGACCTTGAGGGTCTCTTTGCCAAACCAGACGAAAGTCAGCAGATACAAGGCGCTGGCCAGGATGCCGGCGATGGTCAGGGTGTCGATGATCATGGTGAGAGCGGCGTGCGACAGCTCGCACGCTAGCGCAGATGGATATGATTCAGCTTATAAGCAATTACTAACTAGATGTCAATAGCACGAGCCTTGAGTTGCCACCGGGTTCCCAGGTCGCCGAACCCTTCATGACACATGTGCCCCTCGACCCTGAAGACACAGCTGCCATGAAGGGTTTCCCTCACCCCGATCCTCTCCCTGAGGAAGATCTGGAGCGACTTTACCGCGGATCTTCCCGCGAGCGCCTGCCGTTACATGACGTCGATCAGTGTCTCCGTCAGGGAAGCCCGGATGGCGCTTGTGGGAACCTATCCTGTGGACTAGCTTTGTTAGGGCTTGCGAATTCTCAATGCATGCCGGGCGGTGCGCCGCGCCGCGGTAACCCGAAGCAGAGTCGCAAACACAACAAGATTGGAGGGTCGGGAGCTAGGCCCGAACCCTCCCGGTTGCGCCCCGCGGGCGGTCACCCGAGCTGCCTTGCCCCGGGGACGCTCGCACCAGCCACGAGGGTGCTGTCCATGTCGGATCATCGTACGCCCAAGTCCCTTCCGCCCGCTCCGCGCGCGGCGGCGTCCCAAGAAGTCGGCCCCGCCGGGCGCATCGCCCGTATGTTCATCAACACCCCGGTCACGCCCATGCTGCTCATGGCCTGCATGTGCCTGGGGCTGATGGGGCTTTTCTTCACGCCCCGACAAGAGGACCCCCAGATCTCCGTGCCGATGATTGACATCTTCGTCCAGTACCCGGGGGCCTCGGCAGAACAGGTGGAGAGCCTGGTCACCGAGCCCCTGGAGCGGATCATGATGGAGATCCCCGGGGTGGAGCACACCTACTCGGCGACCCAGCGGGGGGCGGCGATGGTGACGGTGCGCTTCTATGTCGGCGAGGACATGGGGCAATCCATCGTCAAGGTTCACGACAAGCTCCAGTCGAACATGGACAAGGTGCCGCCGGACGTGCGCATGCCCCTGGTGCGTCCGGTGAGCGTGGACGACGTTCCGGTGGTGACCCTCACCCTGTGGTCCACCGAGGTCGCGGACTCCCAGCTTCGCACCCTGGCCCTGGACGTCCTGCAGCGGCTGGGCTCGGTCCCGGACACCGGCAAGGGGTTCGTGGTCGGCGGACGGGCCGACCAGATCCGCGTCGAGGTGCTGATGGAGCGTCTGGCGGGCCACGGCATCACCCTGGACCGCATTGCCAACACCATCAAGGGTGCCAACTCCGAGCTGGCGACCGGCGCGTCGGAGTCGGGCGGAGCCGCCTTCAACGTCTATTCCGGCGCCTTCCTGCGCACGGCGGAGGACGTGGCGCGCCTGGTAGTGGGCTCCCAGGGCGGGCGTCCCATCTACGTGGGCGACGTGGCCAACGTCCAGCACATCCCCGAGGACGCGGTGCGGGTTGCAACCCACTCGACCGGCCCGGCCTACCAAGGCCCGCACCTCGCCGAGGGGGAACAGGCGGTGACACTCGCCATCGCCAAGAAGGAGAAGACCAACGGCGTAACGGTCTCCCAGGCCATCCTGGAGAAGCTCGAGACCCTGAAGGGCACACTAATCCCCGACAACGTCCACGTGGAGGTGACCCGGAACTACGGCAAGACCGCCAACGACAAGGTCAACGAGCTCCTCAAGGCGATGTTCGAGGCGGCTGTCATCGTCTCCATCCTGTGCCTGGTGGGTATGGGGGTGCGGGCCGCCTTCGTGGTCATCACCGTGATACCGGTGGTGATCGTGCTCACCATCTGGTGGGCCATGATGGTGGATTACACCATTGACAGGGTGAGCCTATTCGCCCTCATCTTCTCCATCGGCATCCTGGTGGACGACGCCACCGTGGTGGTGGAGAACATCTTCCGCCATTGGCTGGAGGAGGGCGAGACATCCATCGCCGAGGCGATCCGCGCCGTGGACGAGGTGGGCAACCCAACCATCCTCGCGACCCTGACCATCATCGCGGCCTTGCTGCCCATGGGTTGGGTGAGCGGGCTCATGGGGCCCTACATGCGCCCGATCCCGGTCCTCGGGTCATCGGCGATGGCATTCTCGCTGTTCGCCGCCTTCGTCTTTACCCCCTGGTTTACGCTGAGGGTGCGCCCGCGGCTCGAGGCCCTGCACAAGGCCGAGCGGCGGGAGGAGAAGACCCGCGAGCTGGTCAGCCGGGTCTATCGGCCCCTGGTGACGCCCCTGATCCAGCATCCCATCCTGGGGCGCGCCTTCCTCATCTCCACCATCGCGGCGACCGCCGCCGTGTGTGTGCTGTTCTACACGCAGACGGTGCCGGTGAAGATGTTGCCCTTCGACAACAAGCCGGAGTTCAGCGTCGTGGTGAACCTGCCGGAGGGCACCGCGCTGCCAGTGACGGCGAACGTGCTGCGGGAGCTCGCGACCAAGGTGCGGGAGATTCCGGAGGTGACGGCGGTTCAGACCTATGCGGGGACGGCCCAGCCCTTCAATTTCAACGGCATGGTGCGTCACTACTACCTGCGCCAGAATCCCTGGGAGGGGGACCTGCTGGTGATGCTCAAGGACAAGAAGGAGCGCAAGCGCGGCAGTCACGCCATCGCCACCGAGGCCCGCGCCCTGCTGACCCCCCTGGCCCAGGGGCTGGGGGCACGCATCGCGGTGGTGGAGATGCCGCCCGGACCTCCGGTGCTCCAGACCGTGGTGGCCGAGGTCTATGGGCCGACGGCCGAGGTGCGCCGCCAGACCGCCCGCGACCTCGTCGGGATCTTCGAGGAGGTGCCTAACATCGTCGACGTGGACAGCTACATGGCGGAGCCCCACGACTTCTGGCGCTTCGAGGTCGACACGGAAAAGGCGGTACGCCGCGGGGTCTCGGTGGACGCGGTCAACCAGAACGTCGCGATGGCCATGGGCGGCTTCCGGCTGGGCGACGTCAAGCGTGGCACCGTGCTGGAGCCCACCTACATCGTGCTCCAGGTGCCCCTCGCCAACCGTGCCCAGTTGAACAGCCTGGGCAGCCTGCCGATCGCCACACCCAGTGGCGAGGTGGTTCCGCTGGCCGAGCTGGGCCGGTTCGTCCAGGTGCCCGAGGACCCGATCATCTATCACAAGGACCTGCGCGCCATGGAGTACGTGGTGGGCGAGATGGAGGGCTTCCTGGGGGCGCCCATCTATGGCATGTTCGCCGTCGAGGACCTGCTCGAAGACTACCGGTCCCCCGACGGGGTCCAGATCTCGGGTATGCCCTGGGGCCTGGTCGGGCCGCCCGAGGACGACTCGGTCTCCGGCTTCGAGTGGAGCGGGGAGTGGACCGTGACCTACGAGACCTTCCGGGACATGGGAATCGCCTTCATGGCGGCACTGCTCCTCATCTACGGGCTCATCGTCTGGCAGTTCCGGGATCTGGCGCTGAGCGGTCTCATCATGGCCCCGATCCCGCTCACCCTCATCGGCATCATCCCCGGGCACTGGATCATGGGGGCGGAGTTCACCGCCACCTCCATGATCGGGCTGATCGCCCTGGGCGGCATCATCGTGCGCCAATCCATCCTGATCGTTGAGTTCGTCAAGATCGAGGTGGCCAAGGGCCGCAACGTGACGGATGCGGCGCTGACGGGGGCGGAGATCCGCATGAGGCCCATCCTGATCACCTCGCTCACGACCATCGGCGGGGCCTGGACCCTAATGTTCGACCCCATCTTCCAGGGCATGGCCGTGTCGGTCTTCTTCGGGGCCTCGGTCGGGACTCTGATGGCGGTGATCGTGATCCCCCTGGGCTGTATCAGCCTGCGCCGGCGCTTCTATCTGGTGGAGACCGAGACCGGCGAGATCGAGCTCTCCCAGCGCTATTTCGAGCTCGAAGTGGGCGCCCCACCACCCGCGGATCTGCTCGGCGGCCCCATTGTCGCCACGCCAGCCGCGGCCAAGGCCAGGGGACCCAGGCCCACCCCCACCTCGCTGCGTGCCTTGCTGTGGGTCTGGGGCCTTCTGGTCTCGGGGGTGTTCTGGCTGGTCGGGGCCCTCATGGGTCTCGTCGGCCTACTCAAGGGTCTCCTTGCTCGCCGCCGCAGGGTGGCCGGGTCCGGCTCATCGGGTCCGCCCGGTCCAGGCAAG